>DASWOE010000129.1:0-34021 GCA_036398875.1 Rhizomicrobium sp. | reverse complement strand
GCCCGGTGCGAAACCCGCGTCCGCCAAGGCGTCCGCCACGCCGCCGCCCGCGGCTGCGCCGGCGATCTCCGGCATCGCGCCGCTGCCCGACGCACGCGCCTATTTCAAGCCGGAGGACTATGAGGAAATCCCGCACGACGCGATGCGCAAGACCATCGCCAAGCGCCTGTCGTCGGCAAAGACCCTCATCCCGCATTACTACCTGACCATCGACTGCCGCATCGACGAGTTGATGGCCTTGCGTGCGCGCCTCAACGCCACGTCGCCGAAAGAAGACGGCTTCAAGCTCTCGGTCAACGATTTCATCGTGAAGGCCTGCGCGCTGGCGCTGATGCGCGTGCCGGAGGTGAATGCGAGCTGGACCGAAACCGCCATGCTGCGCCACCGCCACGCCGATGTCGGCGTCGCCGTGGCGCTGGACTTCGGCCTCATCACGCCCATCGTCTTCCGGGCCGAGGAGAAGGGCCTGGCCGCGATCTCCAACGAGGTGAAATCGCTGGCCGAGCGTGCCCGCACCAGGAAGCTCAAGCCGTCCGAGTTCGAGGGCGGCGGTTTCGCCATCTCCAATCTGGGCATGTTCGGGATCAAGGATTTCACCGCCGTGATCAACCCGCCGCACGCCGCGATCCTGGCGGTCGGCGCCGGCGAAAAGCGCGCCGTCGTCGCCGGGGACAAGATCGAGATCGCCACCGTCATGACCGTCACGATGTCCTGCGATCACCGCGTCATCGACGGTGCGACAGGTGCGCGCTTCCTGCAGGTCTTCAAGCAATTCGTCGAAGAACCGGCGGCGATGCTGTTGTAGGCTCGCTGGCCATGACCGGGGACATCGAAGCCATAGGGGAGACGGGCGCCGCCGCGGCGATCGAGATCGCGGCCTCGGCGCTGGCGGACCGCGGCGCCAAGCCCGGCGCCTGCGCCAATTGCGGCAATCCGCTGCTCGGGCCTTATTGCGCGGTGTGCGGCCAGCCGGTCGATAGCCATCGCCGTTCCGTGCATGGCCTGCTGCACGATTTCTTCGTCGATCTCGTCAATTTCGACAGCCGCATCCTGCGCACCGCCCGCGCGCTGCTGTTCCAGCCGGGCGAGTTGCCGGCGGCCTTCCGCGAGGGCCGCACCCAGCCCTATGTGCCGGCCATCCGTCTGTACTTCTTCGTGTCGCTGATCTTCTTCGTCCTGCTCGGCGTGACGGGCATCGCCCTGATCCAGGTCCAGGTCGTCGCCAACCCGGTGAAGGTGATCTGGGATGCGAAGGGCAACGCTTTCGAGACCAACCCGGACTTCAACGCCGAGATCGGCAAGGACCCGGAGGCGAAGGACGTCGTCAAGCCGCTCATTGCGATCTCCCGGAAGAAGGCGACGCGGCCCGGCGGCCTGTTCAACTACACCACCGTGACGCAGTTTTTCGCGCGCATCGGCACCCTGCATTCGACCCTGTCGCCGGCCGCGCGCCGCCAGCTTCTGGAGAACGATACCGTCAAGATCGAAGGCCCCGGCAAGGCGACGTCGGATTACGTCCAGCGCAAGCTGTACGAGACCGTCAACCGCATCGCGGCCGATCCGGCCGCGCTGAACGAGCCGCTGACGAATTGGATGCCGCGGGTCCTGTTCCTGCTGCTGCCGCTCTATGCCCTGCTGCTGGCGCTGTTTCATGTCCTGCGGCGCAAGGATTTCTATCTCGTCGATCATCTGGTGTTCTCGCTCAGCATCCACACCTTCGCCTTCGTGGCACTGATGGCGACCGCCGGCCTGGCGCAGGCGCTGCCGGGCGACATGCTCGTGATGGCCTTCTTCGCCGTCATCGCGCTCTACATCTTCCTCGCGATGAAGCGCTTCTACCGGCAGGGCTGGTTCCTGACCGGGGTCAAGTTCGTCATCGTTTCCGGCATCTATTTCGTCTTCTTCCTGCTGCCTGCGCTGGTCGGCGTGCTGGCGCTGAGCGTCTTTGGAGGGTCCCTTGGCTGAGTCGTTCGACGTCATCGTGGTCGGCGGCGGCCCGGGCGGCTATGTCTGCGCCATCCGCGCCGCGCAGCTCGGCCTGAAGACCGCGGTGGTGGAGCGCGACCGGCTGGGCGGCATCTGCCTCAACTGGGGCTGCATCCCGACCAAGGCGCTGCTGCGCTCGTCCGAGATCTGGCATCTGATGCACCGGCTGGACGAATTCGGCTTTTCCGCCGACAATCTCAAATTCGACATCGCCAAGATCGTGACGCGCTCGCGCAAGGTGGCGCAGCAGCTCTCCAACGGCGTCGGCTTCCTGATGAAGAAGCACAAGATCGCGGTCATCGCCGGCGAGGCGAAGCTGGCCGGCGCCGGCACGCTCGCCGTGACGAAGGACGGCAAGACGACGGATTACGCCGCCAAGAACATCGTGCTCGCCACCGGCGCGCGCGCGCGCACCTTTCCGGGCCTGGAGCCGGACGGCAAGCTGATCTGGACCTATCGCGAGGCGATGGTGCCGCCGTCCTTCCCCACATCGCTCCTGGTCGTCGGCTCGGGCGCCATCGGCATCGAATTCGCCAGCTTCTACCGCACCCTCGGCGCTGCGGTGACGGTGGTCGAGGTGCTCGACCGCGTGCTGCCGGTGGAGGACGAGGAGATCTCCGCCTTCGCCGCGAAGGCATTCGCCAAGCAGGGTATGACGCTGAAGGTCGGCACCACGGTCGAGAAGCTGGAGAAGGGCGCCGACAGCGTCACCGCCACGCTCAAATCGAAGGACGGAAAGACCGAGACGATCACCGCCGAGCGCGTGATCCTGGCCGTCGGCATCGTCGGCAATGTCGAGAACATCGGCCTGGAGGCGGCCGGCGTGAAGGTCGAGAAGACCCATGTCGTCATCGACGCCTGGGGCGCCACCGGCGTGCCGGGCCTGTGGGCGATCGGCGATCTCGTCGGTGCGCCCTGGCTGGCGCACAAGGCGATGCACGAAGGCGTCATCGTCGCCGAGCGCATCGCCGGCGTGAAGGGTGTCCATCCCCTCAACACCGCGAACGTTCCCGGCTGCACCTATTGCTGGCCGCAGGTCGCCAGCGTCGGGCTGACCGAAGCGAAAGCCAAGGCCACGGGCCGCAAGATCAAGGTCGGCCGCTTTCCCTTCATCGGCAACGGCAAGGCCATCGCGCTGGGCGAGGCGGAAGGCCTGGTCAAGACGGTGTTCGACGCCGACACCGGCGAGCTGCTCGGCGCCCACATGGTCGGCGCCGAAGTGACCGAGCTGATCAACAGCTACACCGTGGCCAAGACCGGAGAGCTCACCGACGCCGAGCTGGCGCACACCATCTTCCCGCACCCCACGCTGTCGGAGATGCTGCACGAAGCCGTGCTCGCGGCCGACGGGATCGCGCTGCATATCTAGCGAGCCGTCATCCCTTTCCCCTCGCGATCCTTCGGATCGTTCGGCCGGGGACGACAGGCGGCGCTATTCCATCAGCCTTCTCACATCCGACGCGACATCCTCGGCCTTGCTCACATCCGTCGCCACCAGCCGCGCGCGGCCGCTCGGATCGAAGAAGAACACCGCGTTGGAGTGCATCACCTCGTAGGGCGGCCCGGGCGTCACGCTGAACGCCACGCGATAGCGCCGCGCCAGCGCGGTCAGCTGGTTGGCCGTCCCGCGCAGGCCGTCGATCTGCGGCGCGAAGGCGCGGACGTAATTCTTCAAAGTCGTCAGGTCGTCGCGAGCGGGATCGACGGTCACGAACAGGATGCGCACCTTGTCGGCCCGTGCTCCCAGCGTCGTCAGCATCTGCGACAGATTGGCCAGCGTGGTCGGGCAGATATCGGGACAATGGGTGTAGCCGAAATAGAGCAGCACGACCTTGCCGCGATAGTCGCCCGCCGTGACCGCCCTGCCGTCATTGGCCTGCGTCGCGGCCAGGTCGAGCGCGGGCAGGGCGCCTGTCACATCGGTCGCATGCCATGCCGCATCCTGCCGGCCGCAGGCGGCGAGGATCAAGAGCAGCAGGACGGCGACGGCGCGGGCGATCATCATGTCCCGCGCAATAGCACGGCGGGCACCGTGCGGGCACGGATGGCGCCGCTGTGACCAATCGCCTCGCAAGTCGGCCCCGCGGCGGATTTATAAGACGGCCGATGTCCGCGCTGGCTCTTTCCCGAACCCGTTCCGGCTGGCGCCCCTATGCCGCGCTGCTCGCGGCCGGGGCCGCGCTGGACATCGCCTGCCGCTTCTTTCCCGCGCAGCTGCCGATCTGGATGCCGTGGGAATTCTCCTGGCCGGTCTATCTGGGCACGACGCTGAGCTTGTTCTGGTTCGCGCGCGGCTGGTCGCGCGTCGCGGCGGACGAGCGGCCGTCCGCCTGGCGCGCGCTCTCCTTCGCCGTTGGCGTGCTCTCCTTCTACGCCGTCCTGCAGACGCATATCGACTATTGGGCGCAGCACATGTTCTTCGTGCACCGCGCGGCGCATTTCGTGCTGCATCACGCCGGCGCCTTCCTGATCGCGATGGGCATGGCGGGTCCGGTGCTCCGCGCCGGCATGCCGCGCGCTCTCCTGCCGCTGCTCGATGCCCGGGCCGTCCGCCGCACGGTGGACGTGTTGCAGCATCCGGCCGTGGCGCCGATCCTGTTCGTCGGCCTTCTCTATTTCTGGCTTCTGCCGGCGATCCATACCCGCGTGATGCTGGACGCAAACCTCTACGCGATCATGAACTGGACGATGGCGATCAACGGTGTGATGTTCTGGTCGCTGGTGCTCGACAGCCGGGCCAGGCCGCCGGCCCGGCTCAGCCATCTCATGCGCGGCGCCATGATCCTGATCATCGAGCTGCCGCAGATGGTGCTGGGCGCGATCCTGTCGCTGTCGATGACGGACTATTATCCGGTCTACGAGATCTGCGGCCGCATCTTGGCCATGACCGCGCTGAACGACCAGCATTATGGCGGGCTGATCGTCTGGCTGCCCGGCACGCTCACCAGCTTCGCGGCGATGATCGTCGTGCTCGTCACCATGCGTCTGAACGAAGAGGAGGCCGAACGTGCGCGTAGCGTTGCTTAGAGTTGCCGTCGGAACGATGATGCTTATGGGTTCCGCCGCGGCCGCCGGCCTGACGGTGTCGCACGCGACGCTGCGGGTGATTTCGCCGTCCGTTCCGGCCGGCGGCTATTTCGAGCTTGCCAACGCTTCGGCGACGCCGGTCACGCTTCTCGGTGCGCGCTCGGCCGTCTGCAGCGCCGTCATGCTGCACGAAAGTTCGACCGAAGGCGGCATGGCCCGCATGGACGATATCGGCGCGCTGGTCGTGCCGGCGCACGGCAAGATCAGCTTCGCGCCGGGCGGTCGTCACCTGATGTGCATGGACCCGGCGGCGTCGCTGCTGACGTCCCGCATCGTGCCGATCGTGCTCGAATTCCGCGACGCGCCCGCGCTCGCCGTCCCCTTCGCCGTCACCGACGCGCTGGGCCGGGCGCGCTGACAAGCGCGCCGCGCCCGGTGAAGCGAATTTGACGGTAAGGTATTTTTCCCTTACCTTTTCGCCATGGCGCAGAACGACCTCACGATTACCGCAAAGGGCCAAGTGACCTTCCGCAAAGATGTCCTTCATCATCTCGGCGTCGCCAATGGACATAAAGTCACTGTCGAGAAGTTGCCGAATGGCGTGGTGCAATTGAGAGCCAAGCCTACGGGCAAGATTTCCGACGTATTCGGTATGCTGAAGCGGCCCGGCCAACCGAAGCTGACGATCGGGGAAATCAAGCGCGCGACAGAGGACGCCTGGGCGGGCAAGCGGTGAAAATCGCCGCGGACGCAAATTTGCTGATCCGCGTGGTCGTCGAGGACGATCCGAGACAGGCCAAAATCGCACAAGCCGAGTTGCAGAACGCGGATGTCGTCGCCATCGGCATCTCAGCGCTGTGTGAATTGGCCTGGGTGCTGACGCAGCGCTACCATCTTCCGAGTGCCTCGGTCGCCGCTGCGATCCGGGCATTTGCCGCCAGCGCAAACGTCATCGTCAATCGGCCCGCTGTCGATGCCGGTTTGGCGATTCTTGATGCGGGTGGCGACTTTGCGGATGGCGTGATCGCATTTGAAGGGCGGCAGCTTGGCGGCGAAACGTTCGTTTCGTCCGACAAGCAGGCCGTGAAGCTGCTCAGGGCGTCCGGCGTGGATGCCCGCCAGCCTTGATTCTCAGTACCCCAAGGCCATGCCGTCCTTGCGCATCTCGGACGCCCCCCAATAGACGCCGTTGGGCGCGCGCAGGATCGCCTGATAGCCGCCGAAGCCGCCGGTGCCCGGCTTGATCGTATAGCCGCGTGCCGCCAGCGCCGCCTTCACCGCCGGATCGAAGCCCGTCTCCATCTCGACGACATTGCCGCTGGGCCCTTCGCCGGTCGGCTCGCTGCCGCCGGAGTGATACCAGCGCGCCGCGTCGCCGGCCTCCTGCACGTTCATGCCGAAATCGATGATATCGGTCAGGACCTGGACATGGCCTTGCGGCTGCATGTCGCCGCCCATCAGCCCGAAGCTGAGGAACGGCGCGCCGTCCTTCATCACGAAGCCGGGAATGATGGTCTGGAACGGCCGCTTGCCGGGGGCATAGACGTTCGCGGCGTTGGGATCGAGCGAGAACAGTTCGCCGCGGTCCTGGAACACGAAGCCCAGATGATCGGCCACCAGACCCGAGCCCATGCCGCGATAGTTCGACTGGATGATGGAGACCATCATCCCGTCCTTGTCGGCGGTGGTGAAATAGGTGGTGTCGCCCTGGCCGAGCTTGGGGTCGCCCGGCCCCACATCGGGACTGGCGTGCGCCAGGTCGATCAGCTTGCGCCGCGCCTGCGCGTATTTGTCGGACAGCAGCTCCTTCATCGGCACATGGACGAAGGCCGGATCGGCATACCATTTCGCCAGGTCTTCATAGGTCAGCCGCTTGGCTTCCAGCATCGCGGTGATCGCGTCCGCCGAGCCGGCGCCCATCGCCTTCAGGTCGAAGCCTTTGAGGATCTGCAGCATCTGCAGCACCGCCGCGCCCTGGCCGTTGGGCGGCAGCTCATAGACGTCATAGCCGCGATAGTTCACGCCCAGCGGCTCGACCCATTCGCCGTGATGGGCCGCGAAATCCTCATAGCGCAGATCGCCGCCGATGCGCCTGAAATAGGCGTCGATCCGGTGCGCGATCTCGCCCTTGTAATAGGCGTCGCGCCCGCCCTTGGCGATCAAGGACAGCGTGCGCGCCAGGTCCGGGTTGCGGAAGATCTGCCCTTCGACCGGCGTCTTGCCGTCGATCAGATAGGTCGCCCTGGCGTTGTCGGTCTCCTCGATCATCGCCCCGGCGCGCGCGAAAGCGGCCATATTGCCCCGCCAATAGAGCGAGACGAGTTGCGTCACCGGGAAACCGTGTTGCGCATAGGCGATGGCCGGCGCCAGGTCTTCCGCCAGCGTCAGCCTGCCGAAGCGCGCATGCAGCGCACCCCAGCCATCGACCGCGCCGGGCACGGTGATCGACAGCGAGCCGAATTTCGGGATATGCGCGCCATAGGGCACGCCCAGCTTGGCATCGACCGCCTTGACCTTGGCGATCATGGCGGCGAGGTCGCGGCCCTTCGCGGCGCGGCCCGATCCGTTATAGCCGTACAGCTTCTTGGTTTTCGGATCCCACACGATGGCGAACAGATCGCCGCCGATCCCGTTCGACACCGGCTCCATCAACCCCAGCGTCGCGTTGGCGGCGATGGCCGCATCCACCGCGCTGCCGCCCTTTTTCAGGATGTCGATCGCGACCTGGGTCGCCGCCGGCACGGCGGTCGCCGCCATGCCGTGCTGGCCGAGCGCCGGCGAGCGCGTCGCCCATTGCGCGCCCGAATAGCGGTCGCCGCGTCCGATCTCGCCGAACGCAATGTTCGCAACCATTCCAACTGCCATGACCGCCAGCGCCCCCGCTATTGCCCCGCGAAACCTCATTGATGTTCGAGTTCCGCGTAGGAGACATGGCATGAGCCGCCATGCTTCTCGAAATAGCGCTGGTGATGGTCTTCGGCCGGCCAGAAGGTCGGGGCGTCCTCCACCGTGGTCGCGATCGGCTTCTTGAAGGTGCCGGCCGCGGTCAGCGCCGCGATTTTGTCGCGCGCGATCCGCGCCTGCGCCGGCGAGGCGGCGAAGATCGCGGAGCGGTACTGGGTGCCGCGATCCGGCCCCTGGTAGTTGAGCTGCGTCGGGTTGTGCATCTTGAAGAACAGATCCACGAGCTTCCCATAGCCGAGCTGGGCCGGGTCGAACGTCACCTGCACGACTTCGGCGTGGCCGGTCGCGCCGCTGCACACCTGCCTGTAAGTCGGATTCGCGGTCTTGCCGCCGGCATAGCCGGACACCGCACCGATCACGCCGGGCACCTCGCGGAAGAACTGCTCGACGCCCCAGAAGCAACCCGCACCGAAAAGGGCCTTCTCCATGGTTCTCGCTCCAATGTCTCTGCCGCGACTATACGATGGCGAGGACGGGTTCGTTACAGGCTTTTCTCCATCGGACAAGGTCTCGCGGTTTGACCGCTTCCGCCCGACCCAATAAGCCGTTGCCATGCTCGACAGCGTTCTTCGTCGCCGTTTCGAAGGCCCGCTTGCGCCGCTCGCCGCGCGGCTTGCCGCGCACAAGGTCCGCGCCGTCGCGCTGACGGCCGGCGTCTTCCTCTGCGACGCGGCGGCGATGTTCGCCGTCGCGCATCTGCGCTATCCGGCCGCACTGGCCCTGCTCGCGGCGGCGGCGCTGATCGATGCGCTGGATGGCCCTTTGGCCCGGGCCGAGAGGGCCACGCCCTTCGGCGCCTATCTCGACATGGTCCTGTCCGCCGTCGCCAGTGCCGGCATCGCCTTTGCCTTCGGTCTCGCGGCACCGGAGCGCGCTCTGGCGGCGATGTTCCTGATGCTCGGTCTCGTCGCCCGGACGGCTGCAGAGGCCGGTGTCGTGCGCATCGCCGCGGCCGGGCTGGCATCGCTTCTCGGCCGGGCCGCCGGGTTGATCGGCAAGAGCGAGCTGTTCGTCGCCTTCGCGCTCGCCTGCCTGTTCCCGGATTGGTTCAGCGTCATCGCCTACCTGCTTGGAATTCTGTGCTTTGCCGCTGCGGGAAGCCGGCTGGCGGCGATCGCCGCGCAGCCGACATGAAGGTCGTCGTCATCGGGGCCGGCGTCGCCGGGCTGGCGATCGGCTGGCGGCTGCAACAGGCCGGCGCCGACGTCACCATCCTGGAGCGCGGCCGCGCCGCGATGGGTGCCAGCTGGGCCGCGGCGGGCATGATCGCGGTCGCCGGCGAGGCGAATGACGAAACCTCGGTCGCTAGTCAGTTTGCGCGTGAATCCAGTGCACTATGGCCAAGCTTTGCCACGGAGGTCGAAGCCGCGTCCGGATGCGCGATCGACTATCGCCGCAACGGCGCGCTGCTGGTTGCGACGGACGCATCCGACCCGGGCGTGCCGGGCCGGCTGGAATGGCTGCCGGGCGACGAAGCGCGCCGCCGGGCGCCGATGTTGTCACCTGACATCGCGGGCGCCTGGTGGGCGCCGGAGGAAGCCCAGGTCGATAATCGCGCCCTCGGCCGGGCGCTGGCGATTGCCTTCCGGCGTGCCGGCGGGATGCTCTCGGTCAACGAGGCGGCGGTCCGCTTTGTCGTGGAATGGGATGCGGTGCGGGCCGTGGAGACGCCCTTCTCCCGCCACGCCGCCGACGCCTATGTCGTGGCGGCCGGCGCCTGGACCGGCGGGCTCGGCGGCTTGCCGCCGGGGATCCTGCCCCCGATCCGTCCGGTCAAAGGCGAGATGATCGCGGTCGCGCCGCCGGACGGCGCCGCCCTCCCGCAGCAGGTCGTGCGCTCCGGTCATGTCTACGCGGTGCCGCGGCGCGACCGACTGCTGATCGGCGCGACGACGCAGGACATCGGCTTCGACTCGAGCGTCACCGAGGCGGCGGCCCAGTGGCTTTCCGCCGGTGCGATCCGGCTCATGCCGGATCTGTCGCGCTGGCGGGTGGTGGAGCGCTGGCCCGGCTTGCGCCCGGGTTCGCCCGACGGGCTTCCCGTGCTCGGTCCGACCGGCTTGGAGCCGCTGTTCGTGGCCTCGGGCCAGTATCGCAACGGTATCCTTTTTGCACCGTCCGTCGCCGACAGCATGTCTCGTCTCGTCCTGGGACACGCGCCGGCCATCCCGCAATTCGATCCCCGGCGTTTCCCCAAGGAAAAAGTTTAGCCAGGGGAACCGGGTGACTCTCGATTATATCTGGTGGGTTTTCGCGGCCGGCGTGGCGCTGCTGGCGCTCGGCGGCGAGGGCGTCATCCGCGGCGGCGTCGCGCTCAAGCGCGGCCTCGGCGTGTCGCCGGTCGTCATCGGCCTGTTCGTCCTCTCCATCGGAACCTCCTCGCCGACGCTGGCCCTCGCGCTGCAGGGCGCCGCCAGCGGAATTCCCGATCTCGCGCTGGGCGTCGCGATCGGTGCGACGCTGATCAACCTGCTGCTCGTCCTGGGGCTCGGCGCCCTGATCCGGCCGATGTCGAGCCCGCCCAAGGTCGTGCTGCGCGACGGCGGCGCGGTGCTGCTGGCGGCGGCCGCCCTCGCGGTGCTCGGCCTCGTCGGCCGGATCGGCCGCGACGAGGGCGCGCTCCTGCTCGCCGGCTTCGTGTTTTATGCCGTGGTCGCCGTGGTGACCGACTGGCGGCGCTCCGCCGACCACTCGATCGCCTGCGCCGAGGCCGAGAAGCGCTCGGTCGGCGACGCTCCGTCCGTCGGCGGCGGGCTTTTCGTCCTCCTCGTCGGGGCGATCTGCCTGCTGCTCGGCGCCCACTTCCTGACCGGCGGCATGCTCGGCCTGGCGGCGGCGTGGAAGCTGCCGGTCGCCGTTCTGGCCTCGACGCTGGTCGCGCTGGCCGCGTCGCTGCCGGTTCTGATCGTGACCGCGCTGGCAGCCATTCGCGGCCACACCCAGCTCGCCATCGGGCACCTGATCACCGCCAGCGTCTTCAACATCCTCGGCGTGCTCGGCATCGCCGCGCTGGTCCATCCCCTGACGATCGCGCCGCCCATCGCCGGTCTGGACGTCTTCGTCGTCCTGGGCGCCTGCGCCCTGTTGATGCCGCTGCTCTCGACCGATTGGCGGCTCACGCGACCCAAGGCCGTCTTGCTGGTGTTGGCCTATATTTCTTATGTCGGCTACCTTGCCTGGCGCGAGGGCCTGTTGTCGCCGGCATCGCTGGGGCTCGCATGACGCCGTTCGCATTGCATCCGCGCCTTGCCGCGGACACCTCTTTTGTCGCCGACTGGCCGCTGTCGCGCCTGCTTGTGCTGAACGATGCGCGCTATCGCTGGCTGGTGCTGGTGCCGCGTGTCGTGGCTGCGGTCGAGATCTTCGATCTTGACGCCGGCGACCGCATCGGGCTTGTCGAGGAGACCGCGCGCGCCGCGCAGCGCCTCAGCCAGCTGACCGGCGCCGCCAAGATCAATATCGGCGCGCTCGGCAATCTCGTGCCGCAGCTGCATGTCCACGTCGTGGCGCGCAATCCGGGCGATCCGGCCTGGCCGGGGCCGGTGTGGGGCCACAGTCCCGCACTTCCCTATGAGGCCGCGCTGCGCGACGCCTTCGTCGCCGAATTCCTAAAAGCGCATTAACCAGACTGGCACGGCTGTTGCTTTGTCTTGGCGCAGGAGATCCGTCCCATGCAGGCAGAAGCCGCAACCGCCACGTCCAGCCGTTCCGCCGTGATGGCCGCGCTCACGCGTGCCGCGCAGGCGACCGGGACCGATTTCGACTATCTGCTCGGCACCGCGATGCGCGAATCGAGCCTCAATCCCACGGCCCGCGCCGCCACGTCTTCCGCCACCGGGCTGTTCCAGTTCGTCGATCAGACCTGGCTTGGCGTGGTCAAGAATTATGGCGCCAAATACGGCCTGGGCTCCTACGCCGACGCCATCCGCCAGGGCGCCGACGGGCGCTATCACGCGGCCAGTTCCGCCGACCGCTCGGCAATTCTTGCCCTGCGCAAGGACCCGCAGGTCGCTTCGCTGATGGAAGGCGAACTCGCCCAGGAGACCCGTTCCACCCTGCAGGGCACGCTGGGCCGCGACGTCTGCGGCGGCGAACTCTATGCCGCGCACTTTCTCGGCCCCGATGCCGCCTGCCGGCTGATCCGCATGAGCGACAGCGATCCGGACGCCAGCGCGGTGCATGCCTTTCCGGCCGCCGCGCAAGCCAATCGCAAGGTGTTCTTCCATGCCGACGGCTCGGCCAAATCGGTGCGCGAGGTTTACGACTGGGCGCTGCACCAGCCCGATGCCGCGGCGGCGAGCGGTTCGGCCGGCGGGGATTCCCTGACATCGATGCCGGTCGCCCTTGGCGGCGACGCGCCCGACGCGGCATCGCTGCTCTCCAGCGTGACGTCCTGGCGCCCCGGCCACGGCTTCTTCTCCAGCGATACGGACGCGGCCTCGCCGTCGTCGCCCTTCCTGCTCACGCCCGCCGTCATGGACGTCTTGTCCGCGATGAGTCCGGTTGCGGGCCGCCTTCCCGCCGACTAAGCCATCGCCCAAACGGGAGGAACGATGCGCGCCGCGGTAGCGTCGGTGTCGGCGGTGATCGTCGCCGTGTTTTTCGTGCAGACGGCGAACGCCTTGCAGACCAACCTGCTCAGCATTCGCGCCGGGCTGGAGGCATTCCCCTATTGGACCATCGGCATCGTGATGGCGAGCTATTATGTCGGCTATTCGCTGGCGCCGCTCGCCAGCCGCGCCGTCGTCGGCCGCTACGGGCACGTCAACACGATGTGGGTGGGCGCGGTCTTCGCCGCCCTCGCCATCCTCGCGCATGCGCTGCTGGTCGCGCCCGTCGCCTGGGCCGCCCTGCGTCTGCTTTCGGGCTTTTCGCTGTCGAGCCTCTATGTCGGCGCCGAGAGCTGGATCCACGACCGCGTCGGCAACGACAAGCGCGGCCGGGTCTTCAGCATCTACATGGTGGTGCAGATGATCGCGATGACCCTGGCGCAACTGCTCTTCAGTCTGGGCAATCCCAGAACAGCCGGGCCGTTCGTCCTTGCCGCGGGACTGTTCCTGCTCGGCGCCGTTCCGGTCGTGCTGGCCAAGCGCGCCGCGCCGCATCGCGCCCCGCCCGAGCCGCTCGACATCCGCAAGCTCTTGCGCGCCTCGCCCCTGGGCGCGATCGCGACAATTCTCGCCGGCGTCACCTGGTCCATCGTCTTCACCTTCGGCCCGCTCTATGCGCAGAAATCCGGTTTCGATTTGACCGAGGTGAGCCTGTTCATGGCGCTCGCCATGATCGGCGGCTCGCTGGTGCAGTTTCCGATGGGATGGCTGTCCGACGCCTTTGGCCGCCGGCGCACGATCGGCCTGATGTCGGCGGGCGGCATTCTCGTGGCGCTGTTCGGTCTGTGGGCGAACGGCGCGGGCGATGTCGCGAAATATGCCGCGTCGCTGCTGACCGGGGCGCTGACCTTTCCCATGTATGCGATCTCCGCCGCCCACACCAACGACCGGATCGCGCCGCAAAGCCGCGTTGCCGCTGCGGCAGGCCTGATCCTGCTGTTCGGCCTGGGCTCGATCTTCGGGCCGCTGATCATCGGCGGCGCGATCACCGGGCTCGGCGCCGGCGGCTACTACGCCGTCCTTGCGGCCGCATCGTCGCTGAGCTTGGCGGCGACCCTCGCCGCTCGCTAGGATCGGAAAAACGAGCGAGGAAACATGTCCGAGACCGCCAAGCCGGCCATCGCGCCGGTGCTTGCCGCCACCATCCTCCTGCTCAGGGACGGCGAAGACGGACTCGAAGTCTTCATGGTCAAGCGCCATCACCAGATCGATTTCGTTGCCGGTGCGCTGGTGTTTCCGGGCGGCAAGCTCGAGACGGGCGACGGCGACGCAGCGCTCGAAAACCACGCCGACGGGGGAGAAGACTGGACGCCGTCCCTGCGCGCGCTGGGCGCGGGTGCGATCCGCGAGGCGTTCGAGGAATCCGGCATCCTGCTGGCGCGCGACGCCGCGACCGGCGGGTTCGTCACGGCGGAGCGGCTGGCCGCGCTCCAGCCCTATCGCGCCAGGCTCGACAAGCGCGAGATATCGCTGCTCGACGTCCTGGCCCAGGAGCGGCTTCGCCTCGCGCTGGACCAGCTGGTGCCCTTCGCCCACTGGATCACGCCGCTTAACATGCCCAAGCGCTTCGACACGCATTTCTTCCTCGCGGTGTCGCCGCTCGGCCATGCCGGCAGCCATGACGGCCGCGAATCCGTCGATTCGATCTGGATCGCGCCGGGCAGGGCGATCCGCGACCGCAAGCAATGGAAGGTGATCTTCCCGACCAGGCTCAATCTGGAGAAGCTCGACCGCTGCAAGACCGTCGCCGCCGCGCTCGCCGGGGCGCGGGCGGATACGGTGCTGCCGGTGACGCCCTGGGTCGAAAGCGGCCCGGACGGCCAGATCCTGAAAATCCGCGACGACGCCGGCTATGCCCAGACCTGGGCGCTGATGCGCGACGCGATGTAGCGCTTAGCCTTCGCCGAGCGCCTCGCCGACGCGCGCTTCGAGCTCCTCGGCCAGGGCCGCCGCCGTCTTGTCCGCCATCGACCGGACCTTGTCGCGGAACACCACGCGGATCGCGGCGACATGGGCATCGACCAGGCCGAGCGGGAACTCCATGGCGGGGTTGGCCGTGTCGATCAGGCGCGTGAGCGAGGCGGCAAGGCGCGAGATCATCGGGAATTCGAGCGTCTCGCCCTCGCCTTTGAGGTCGTGGGCGGCGCGGAACAGCTCCCCGCGCGCCTTTTCGCTCGGCGACCGCACGAGGCGGTCGCGGCATTCGCCCAGTCGCGCCACGTCGGTGGCGAGCCAGCCGTGGAATTCGGTCTTGAGGGTTTCGACCGCGGCCTCGGCGCGCTTGAGCGCCGCGGTGTCGATGCCGCCCAGGGCGCTGCCGACCTTCGCCTTCAGGATGTTCGGCGGCATGAAGATTTCGATCGGGAGCTGTCGTGCCATGCGTTCTCCTGCCGCTAGACGGCCTCGGCTTCGGCCGGCGCCGCATCCTCGACGATCGTGCGCCGCTCCGGCCCGCGATATTCTTCCTTGCCGCGCCGGCGCCGGCAGGGTCCGAAATAGGCTTTGGTGCGGACATAGGGGCGCGGATGCTCGATCACCGATACCAGCCGCATCATGATCGCGTTGACCGAGACGGGCTTGGCCAGGAACTCGTTGACGCCGGCATCGCGGGCCTGGCGCACATGGTCGGCCTGGGTGTAGCCGGTCAACATGATGATGGGCACGAAGGGATTTGGCGTCTGGCTCGACGTCCGCACCAGCTTGACGAGTCCGATGCCCGACAGCCCTTCCAGCATCCAGTCGAGAAAAATGACGTCCGGGTTCGCGTCGCGCAGCATGCTCCAGGCGCGGTTGCCGTCCCCCGACTCGAATATCTGCATCACGCCGAACGCCTGCAGGATCGTGACGACGAGCTTGCGCATGTGCTGGTTGTCATCGACCACCATCACTTTCAATCTGTCGAAACGGTAGCCGCCGCTCATCCTTGCCGCACCAACACCCGGGTCGCGCCCCACCCGCTCAAATTAAGGCGGCTGAATTAACGACCTGTGAAGCGTCATAGCGTTAATCGACGAACTGCTCGGCAAGGATCCGTTCATCCAGGCTGTGGCCGGCGTCGAACAGCATGGTCATGGAGATCGTGCGGTCTTCCGCCACATCGACGGTGGCGACGTCGCGCACCTCCAGATCGTCGGCGACCGCGCTCACCGGCCGCTTGTCGGTCTCCAGGATCTCGAAGCGCACCCGGGCGCGATGCGACAGCAACGCGCCGCGCCACCGCCGGGGACGGAAGGCGCTGATCGGGGTGAGCGCCAGAAGGTCGGCGTCGATCGGCAGGATCGGCCCGTGCGCCGAAAGATTATAGGCCGTGCTGCCCGCCGGCGTGGACACCAGCACGCCGTCGCAGATGAGTTCCGCGATCCGCGGCTTTCCATCGACCAGGATGCGCAGCTTCGCCGCCTGGCGCGTCTGGCGCAGTAGCGAGACCTCGTTGAAGGCCAGCGCCTCGGTGACGCCGCCCTTTCCCTCGGCGCGCATGCGCAAGGGGTGGAGCAGGGCGGATTCCGCTTCCGCCAGCCGCTGCTCCAGGTCGTCCTCGTGATATTCGTTCATGAGGAATCCGACCGAGCCCAGATTCATCCCGTAGATCCGCTTCTTGGCGGGCAGGAAACGGTGCAGCGTCTGCAGCATGAAGCCGTCGCCGCCGAGCGCGACGACGATGTCCGCCTTCTCGGCGCCGACATCGCGGTGACGCGCCCGCATGATCTCGAGCGCGGTCTGGGCATCGGGCGCGGCGGCAGCCACGAAATGAAGCGCGAATGCCACCGCTCAGCCGCCCGTCAGCGACATGTGTCGCTTGACCGTGCGGTCCGTTCGCCGGCGCCCGATCGCGAAATCATGACCCTTCGGCTTTTGCGCGATCGCGGCATCGATCGCCGCGCGCAGCAGGGTATCGTCCTGCGCCGTCCGCAGGGGGGCGCGCAAATCCGCGCTGTCGTTCTGGCCCAGGCACATGAAGAGCGTGCCGGTGCAGGTCAGCCGCACGCGATTGCAGCTCTCGCAGAAATTGTGCGTCAGCGGCGTGATGAAGCCGAGCCGCCCGCCGGTCTCCAGCACGCGGGTGTAGCGCGCCGGTCCGCCGGTGCGATAGTCCGTGTCCGTCAGGGTGTAATTCCGCGCCAGCCGGGCGCGCACCAGTGACAGCGGCAGATACTGCTCCACCCGGTCGCCGTCGATCTCGCCCAGCGGCATGGTCTCGATCAGGGTGAGGTCGAAGCGCCGGCCATGCGCCCAGCGCATCATCTCTTCGATCTCGTCCTCGTTGATGCCCTTGAGCGCCACCGTGTTGATCTTGATCTTCAGGCCCGCCGCGTCGGCCGCGTCGATGCCGTCCAGGACCTGGGCGAGGTTGCCCCAGCGCGTGATGGCGCGGAACCTGTCCGCGTCGCGGGTGTCGAGCGAGACGTTGATGCGCCTGACCCCGGCCGAGGCCAGATCGCGGGCATGGCGGGCGAGCTGGCTGCCATTCGTGGTCAGCGTCAGCTCCTTCAAATTCGACGCGCCGATCCGCGCCCCCAGCCGGTCGAACAGGGTCATCACATTGCGCCGGACCAGCGGTTCGCCGCCGGTGATCCGGACCCGCTCGACTCCCTTGTCGATGAAGGCCGCGGCCAGCCGCTCGATCTCCTCCAGCGTCAGCAGGTCCGCCTTGGGCAGGAACGTCATGTGCTCCGGCATGCAATAGGTGCAGCGGAAGTCGCAGCGGTCGGTGACCGAGATGCGCAGATAGGTGACGGAACGGCCGAACGGATCGATCATCCGGCCAACCTAGCAGGGGATGGCCGTTAATTGAACTTCAGACTGGCCAGTTCGGTCAGGGCGGTGGGCTTCGAAACCGAGGTGAAGACCCGCTCGACCTCGGCGACATCTCCGGAACTGAGCGCGACCCGCATGCCGCGCGACTGGCGCGACAGGTTGTAGACCGTGTTGAACACGCAGCGGTCGATGCCGACGCCGCGGCAAGCCAGCGCCACGGCCCGCGGTCCGCCGTCGTAGAACTTCAGCCGGAGTTCCGGCAGCGGCAGGTTGACCATTTTGGCGAGCGCCAGGTCGAACAGGTCGAGCTGGCCCTGATGCAGGACGCGCAGCAGGAACCCGGCCTTGAGCTGGCCGCCGACGGCGAGCTTCTCGATCAGCTTCTGGGCGCTGTCGGCCGGCGGCATGCGCGGCGCGGCGGGCTCGCTTTTCACCACGGCCTGGGCCGCGCTTATCGCGGTCGAAAGCCGCTCCGGCGCGATCGTGTAGTTCCGCGTGATATAGGATTTGAGCGCGTCGGTGACCCATTCGCACATCCGCGAGGCCAGCTGCGGCGGCAGGTCTCTGCGATGGCTCAGCGGCTCCTGCAGGCTCGCGAGGCGGCGCGACTTCTCGACCAGCGTCTCGAAGGCAAGCGAGGACAGCTTGGCGGTGGCGTTGCGCACGAGCGCGACGAGCACCGGTTCGGCCTCGCTCCTGGCGAGCACTTCGGTGATCGGCTCGCCGATATGGGCCCGCGCCGCCACCGCCTCGTGATGGGCCTCGCTCGCCTCGGCGAGCAGCTTGAGGAAATCGGCGTCCGTCAGAAGCGGGCTGCGCAGCAGAAGCGGGCGCGCGACCTCGATCTTGTCGTCGGCCAGCAGCAGGATCAGTTCGTGCGGCGCCGTGGTGTCGTCGGCAAGGCGTTCGGCCAGCGCGATGCGGATCGCCATCTCGACGTCGCGCGTCAGCCGGCGCAGGATCTCGTGCATCAGCGCGCGCTCGCGGTCGTTGAGACCGGTGCCCTGGATGCGATAGAGCGACGCGACCGCGAGATAGATCTCCTCGCGGCTGGTGCCTTGCGGGTTCACGGCGAGCTGGGCCAGGCGGCTCATATCGCTCATGTCGTGCGCGGTAAGCCCCACATTCTGCTCCGAAATGCATTCTGCACCCGGCCGGTTCTGGCCGAAGAAAACGAGTAGCAAATCGGCGTTAACAGCGTGTTAATCTACTGGGGAACCCAACCCGCACCCTGTCCCGAATTCGAACATGGCCATGCCCGACGAGCCCTACATCCTGGCCATCGACCAGGGCACGACTTCGACGCGTGCCATGCTGTTCGACGCGTCCGCCCACCCGGTGGCGAGCCATGCCATCGAGCTGAGGCAGATCTATCCCGCCAATGGCTGGGTGGAGCACGATGCGGACGAGATCTGGCAGGCGACGCTTCTGTGCTGCCGTGCCGCGCTCAAGGGCGTTCCCGCCGCCGCGGTCGCCGCCATCGGCATCACCAACCAGCGCGAGACGACGGTGATGTGGGATCGCCGCACCGGCAGGCCGCTGCACAACGCCATCGTCTGGCAGGACCGCCGCACCGCCGACCGCTGCCGCGCCTTGAAGGCGCGCAAGCTGGAGCCGAAGATCACCGCCAAGACCGGCCTGCTGCTCGATCCCTATTTCTCGGCCACCAAGATGGCCTGGCTGCTCGACCGCATTCCCGGCTCGCGCCGGCGCGCCGCGGCGGGCGAGATCGCGCTCGGCACCGTCGATTCCTGGCTGATCTACAATCTCACCGGCCGGACCCTGCACGCGACCGACGTCACCAACGCCTCGCGCACCATGCTGCTCAACCTCAAGGCGCTGGATTGGGACGCGGAGTTGCTGAAGCTGTTCGACGTCCCGCTTGCCGCGTTGCCGCAGGTGCGGCCCAGCGCCGGCGATTTCGGCCGCACGGAAGAGAGCCTTCTGGGCGCCGCGATTCCGATCCTGGGCGTCGCCGGCGACCAGCAGGCCGCCGCCGTCGGCCAGGCCTGCTTCCGGCCCGGCGACGTCAAATCGACCTACGGCACGGGCTGCTTCGCGCTGGTGAACACGGGCGCGAAAGTTCCGGCTTCGAGGAACCGCCTGCTGGCGACCAGCCTCTATCGCATCGGCAAGACATCGGCCTATGCCATCGAGGGCAGCATCTTCGTCGCCGGCGCGGTGGTGCAGTGGCTGCGCGACGCGCTTGGCGTGATCCGCAGCGCCGACGAGATCGAGGCGCTCGCCCGCACCGCCAGGGATGCCGACGGGCTCTATTTCGTGCCCGCCTTCACCGGCCTGGGGGCGCCCTATTGGGACCCGGAGGCGCGCGGCGCCATCGTCGGATTGACCCGCGACATGGGCGCGGCCGAGATCGCGCGCGCCGCGCTCGATGCGGTGTGTTTCCAGACGCGCGACCTGCTCGACGCCATGGCCAAGGACATGCAGCGTTCCGGCCTCAAGCGGCCCAAGGTGCTCAAGGTCGATGGCGGCATGGTCAAGAACGACTGGTTCTGCCAGCGCCTCGCCGACATCACGGGCTTGCCGGTCGATCGCCCGCAGGTCACCGAGACCACCGCGCTCGGCGCCGCCTATCTTGCCGGCCTCGCCGCCGGCCTGTTCAAGGACACCAGGGACATCGCGGCGCGTTGGGCGCTGGACCGGAGATTCGTGCCCGCGATGAAGCCGGCCGCGCGCGATGCGCTCTATGAGGGCTGGAAGGCTGCCGTGAGGCGCGTGCGATGAGCGAACCCGATGCGGAAATGCTGGCGCTTGCGACCGCCATCGCGCGCTTCATCGCGACGGGGGACGATGCGGTGCTGGAGGGTGTGTTCGCCGACGACCTCGCCATCGTCGAAAATTTTCCACCGCACATCTTCCGCGACGTCGCGACCTGGCGCGACGCCATGCGCCATCACATCCACCCGTTGAGCGACATGGCCTTCAGCTTCGCCCCGGCGGTGGATTTCAATGTCCATGGCGAGCGTGCCTATTTCTGCATCCCCGTCACCTGGACCGGCAAGCTGCACGGCCGGCCGTTCCGCGAGCTTGGGGGCAAATCCCTCGTCCTGCAAAAGGAGAACGGCGCCTGGCGAGTCGCCGCCTATGCCTGGGCAGTGGTCGAGATGCGGCTCTTATGAGCGCCAAAGTCATGGGCGCGATTGATGTTCAGCCCGTCGCGCCGCTCCAGGGCGCGCTGGTCTCGCGCCGAGACGCGGAGCCGCGGAGATGCGACGAACGCCGCGTTCTCCGCAGCTCCGCGTGATTCATTCCGGGGCCGGCGGCCGCGCCGAAAGCAGCGCTCAACTCCGGTTTGACGGAAGCCCTGGTCAGGTCCAAAATTGCCCATCGCCATCCGCCGGAGAATCCCATGAGCGCTGCCGCCCGCAAAATGCCGACCGTGGAAGATGCCCCCTCGCTGAAGCACAAGGTCTCGGCCGAGGAATGGGCGATCCGCGAGGACCTCGCCGCCACCTATCGCCTGCTCGCGATGCATGGCTGGGACGACATGATCTTCACCCACATCTCCGCCCGCGTGCCGGGGCCGGAGCACCACTTCCTCATCAACCCCTATGGCCTGCTGTTCGAGGAGATCACGGCTTCGAGCCTCGTGAAGATCGACGTCGATGGCAACAAGGTCGAGGAATCGCCGTTCCCGGTGAACGCCGCGGGTTTCACCATCCACTCCGCGCTGCACATGCACCGCGAGGATGCGGGCTGCGTCATCCATCTGCACACCACCGACGGCGTCGCCGTGTCGGCGCAGAAGGACGGCCTGTTGCCGCTCGACCAGCACGCCATGATGATCGCGGGCGATCTGGCCTATCACGACTATGAAGGCGTCGCGTTGGACCTCGACGAGCGCGACCGGCTGGTGCACGACATCGGCGGCAAGAACGCGATGATGCTGCGCAACCACGGCACGCTGGCGATCGGCAAGAACTGCGCCGACGCCTTCCTGCGCATGTTCTTCCTCGAGCGCGCCTGCTCGATGCAGGTGCGCGCGCTGGCCGGCGGCGCCACGCCCAACTGGCCGAACCAGGGCGTGCCGGAGAAGACGGCCGGGCAGGGCGCCATGGCGTTCAGCGGCTTTGTCGGTGCGCTGGCCTGGCCGGCGCTGCGCCGCAAATGCGACCGCACCGATCCGAGCTATAAGAATTGAAGAGATCCTCCCCGCAAAGCGGGGGAGGATCAGGAGCTAAAAAATGAAATTCGGCGTCGGTCAGTCGGTCAAGCGCACGGAAGACATCCGCTTCGTCACCGGCCAGGGTCAGTACACGGACGATCTGCATTTCGACGGCGAGACCTTCGCCTGCTTCCACCGCACGCCGCACGGCCACGCCAAGATCCTTTCCATCGACGTTTCCGCCGCGAAGGCCGCGCCGGGCGTGATCGACGTCCTCACCTATGCCGATGTCGCGGCCTTCGGCGCGGGGCCGATGCCGCTGATGGCGCCGATCAAGAACCGCGACGGCACCATGACCCGCACCTCGCCCAAGGAAGTCCTGGCGAATGACCGCGTCACCTTCACCGGCGAGGCGGTGGCGATGGTGATCGCCGAGACCTATGCCGAGGCCAAGGACGCCGCCGAACTGGTCGCCGTGGACTACGAGACCCTCGACGCCGCCGGCACCCTGACCGCCGCGCCGAACGGCGCCCAGATCTGGGAAAGCGCGCCGGGCAATGAGAGCTTCGACTGGGAGGATGGCGACAAGGCCGGGACCGAGGCCGCCTTCGCCGCCGCCGCGCATACCGTTTCGCTCGACGTCGTGCAGAATCGCGTCAGCGCCATGCCGATGGAAACCCGCAACGCCATCGGCGTCTACGACCCCGCCGCCGACGATTTCACGCTCTACGTCACCTCGCAGGGCGCGGCCAATATCCGCGGCGCGCTCGCCACCCGCATCCTCGGGCTGCCGGTGGAGAAGGTCCGCGTCATCACCAAGGATGTCGGCGGCGGCTTCGGCATGAAGGGCTTTCTCTATCCCGAGCAGCCGGCCGTGCTGATCGCCGCCAGGAAGATCGGCCGCCCGGTGCGCTGGTCCGCCGAGCGCACCGAAAGCTTCCTCGCCGACGATCACGGCCGCGACATGATCACCAAGGGCGAGGTGGCGCTCGACAGGGACGGCAAGATCCTGGCGCTGCGCTTCACCGGCACCGCGAACATGGGCGGCTATCTGTCCGTCTACGCCCCGTTCATCCCCACCCTGGCCGGCAGCCGCATCTTCGGCGGCGTCTACCGCATCCCCAAGGCCTATACGAACGTGAAGGGCTATTTCTCCAACTCGGCCCCCGTCGATGCCTATCGCGGCGCCGGCCGGCCCGAGGCCGCCTATCTGATGGAGCGGCTGATGGATGCCGCCGCCGCGCAAACCGGCATCGACCGCACCGAGATCCGCAAGCGCAATCTTCCGTCTCCGGACGAACTGCCCTATGCCAATCCGTGGGGCATCAAATACGATTCCGGCGACTATCCGCGCCTCCTGGTCGAGGGCCTCAAGCGCGCCGACCAGGTGGGCTTCGCCGCGCGCAAGGCGGCGTCGGCGGGGAAGGGCCTGCTGCGCGGCTTCGGCTTCGCCTATTACGTCGAGATCACCGGCGCGGCCGGCCAGGAGCCGGCGGCGATCAAGTTCACCGACAATGGCGGCGTCGAGCTCTATTGCGGCACCCAATCGAACGGGCAGGGGCACGAAACCTCCTTCGCCCAGCTCGTCGCCGAGAAGCTCGGCGTGCCGTTCGAATCCATCACCGTCAAGCAGGGCGATACCAACTGGGTGAATGGCGGCGGCACCGGCGGCTCGCGTTCGCTCAACATGTCGGGCGGCGCGTTGCTCGTCACCTCCGACGAGGTCATCCGGAAAGGCAGGACGGCGGCGGGACAGGTGCTCCAGGCCGGCGGCGCCGAGGTCGGCTTCGACGTCGTCGAAGGCATCGGCACCTTCGCGGTCTCCGGCACCGGCCAGAGCATCACCGTCGGCGAACTCGCCGTGGCGCTGAAGCGCGACAAGCTGCCGGGCTTCGAGACCGGCCTGGACAGCGACGGCCTCTACCAGGGCCAGGCCCCGACCTTCCCGAACGGCTGCCATGCCTGCGAGGTCGAGATCGATCCCGACACCGGCCACACCCGGATCGTCTCCTACCATGTGCTTGACGATTTCGGCCGCATCATCAATCCGATGCTGGTCGCCGGCCAGGTCCATGGCGGCATCGTCCAGGGGCTGGGTCAGGCGTTGATGGAGAACATCGTCTATGACGAGACGTCCGGCCAGCTCCTGACCGCGAGCTTCACCGACTACGCCATGCCGCGCGCCTCGGACATGCCGGACATCGATTTCAAATACGAAGAGATCCCGTGCGTCACCAATCCGCTCGGCGCCAAGGGCTGCGGCGAGGCCGGCACGGTCGGCGCCCTCCCGGCGGTGATGAGCGCCATCGCCGACGCGCTCGGCGTGGTCCATATCGACATGCCGGCGACGCCGGAGCGCGTGTGGCAGGTGCTGCAAAAGAAGAAGGCAGCGTAGGCCGCGGCGCTAATTGCTCGCCGCCGGCGGCACATAGGCCGCGATCGCCTTGCTCAGCGTGTCGCGCTCGTCGCAGCCGTCGGGACACAGGCTCGCCAGCGTGTCGAGCTCCTTCTGCGCCGACGCCGGATCGTGCATCTGCAGGTACAACTCGCCCAGATATTCATGCGCTCCCCTGTGGTCCGGCTTCGACGCCAGCGCGCGCTGGTAATAGGCGAGCGAAGAGGGGAAATCCCCGGTCATGCGCTTGGTGTAGCCGAGATAGTTCAGGATGTCGGCATCGGTCGGCTTGTCGGCCAGCGCGATCAGCAGATGCGCAATCGCGTCGGCATATTGCTCGTGCTTGATCAGCCGCACCGCGATGGAATAGTCGCTGGCCGTCGGCGCCGACAGGCCGCCATAGCCCGATCCGCCGGAATACCCGCCGCCGCCGCTGCTCCCGCCCATGGAGAAGGACGGTGTGGTCAGTGTGCTGAGAATCGCGATCGTACCCAGGGTGAAACAGGCTCGGCGCATGGCGTGCTCCATCGGATTTGACGCAACTGTATCGCCGCCGCCACGGCGAAAGAAGACGGAAAGATTGACTTAAGCCGTAAACGCAGGAGAAGTTCGCGCATGGACAACAGCACGCTTTCCAAGCCGGCCGCGGAAGCGCGACCGATACGGCGTAAACCGGAAAGTCTCGCCAAGCTGAAGCGCGCGGCGCGCAAGCTGTTCGTGGAGCGCGGCTATCACGCGACGCGGCCGCAGGACATCGCGCGCGAGGCGGGTCTGGGCCACGGCACCTTCTATCTGCACTACCCCGACAAGAAGGCCTGCTTCCTCGCCTTCGTCGATGAGGCGCGCGAGGAGCTGCACCGCTTCATGAAGGCGCGCCAGCCGGCCGACAGATCGCTCGAGAGCCTGATCGCGGCGAACCTGAAGGCGATCTACGATTATTCCGCCGAGCATCCGGGCGTGCTCGCCGCGGCGATGACCGACGAGCTGGTGATCGACGCCGAGGGCGCGCAGGCGACGCCGCTGCTGGTGCGCTGGGGTTACGATTGGGGCCAGACCGTGCGCGACGCGATGCGCGAAGGCATCGCCTGCACGAGCTACAATGCCGACATCGTCGGCCAGGCGATCCTGGGCGCCATCCACCAGGTCGCGTCCGAAGGCGGCCGCTCCAGCCGCCCGCGCGAGGACGTGCTCGACAATCTCACGCGCTTTCTCGTCAAGGCGCTGAAGCCGTAGCGTCCGTTCGACCCCCGCTCCCACCGGGACGCTTCATCCCAAAGCGCCCCGGTGGAACCGTCAGTTCAGCGAATAGCTCAGCCCGGCCAGAAGCGCGTGGTCCGAGAAGTGCTGATGCGCGACGTCGGCGCCGTCCGTCAGGTTGACCGAGCCGCTCTGGCTGAAGCGGTATTCGCCGAACAGCGCGGTGCGGTCGTTCAGCTCGGTGCGCAATCCCGCTTCCGCCTGATAGGCCGCCTCCCAGTCGCGTCCGCTGAAGCCGTTCACCTGGCCGCCGACATTCTGCAGGCCGATGCCGCCGCCGACATAGGGCGTGACGGGCCCATATTGCATCAGGTCGTAGGTCGCATTCGCCATCACGCCGGTCGAGGCGAGATGGCCGGTCGCCGGCGCGCCGTTCAGGCGGCTGACATCCGTGTGCTGGTAAAGCGAATCCAGCTCGAACCGCCAGCCCGTGCCGAAGTCGTAGCCGAGCGCGCCGCCCGCCGCGATGCCGGTGCCGAAGCTCTCATGCTGCGGACCGCCGGCATCGTTCAGGTGCAGGTCCGGCGGCAGCGACACGCCCGCATCGCCCGCGATATAGTACCCCGGCTCGCCGGCCAGGGCCGCGCCGACGCCGAGGCCGACCGCGATCCCGAAAGCGGCCGCCATCACAATCCCTTTTCTCATGCTGTTCTCCTTGGTTTGGGCGGATGCCGTCGAAGGCGATCCGCACGCGCTGAGCCATGCGCCCGGCGCGTCGTGAAAGTGTGTCCGGCGCGTCGCAAGAGCTTGGACGGCTTGCACGATTTGTTTCGGTGCCTGCTGTCCGGAGGGTGTCGGCGATGTAATCGCGGCGTTGACAGCGACGCGGAACTGACAAACTATCAGTGTATATAAGACGCACCGGACCGGGCGCGCATGGCGGAGGAATTACCGATGACCAAGCTGGTCTATTCGCGCGACGAGATCATGGCGGATCACGCCTATGCGCGGCCGCAGATCGAGGCCGGCTATCGCCTGCATGGCGGCTTCGACGCCGCGGGAACCTATATCTCGCCGCGCACGCTGAACCGCTGGCCGGCGGTCGCGGCGTGGCAGGGCCAGCTGGAGTCGCGCGGCTTTCCCGTCATCGACGCCTCGTTGCATCTGTTGAAGCGCGGTCCCTATCCGACGGCCGCGCAGCAGAAATTCCTGCTCGGCCAGGGCGTCGGCGAGACGCTTTGGAACGCGCTCACCATCACCGGCGTGATCGAGGCGCGCGGATTGATGCTGGCGCAGGCGGTGGCGCCGGACTTCCAGGCGATCGTGGTGGACGACATCTCGCAGACCGCGCTCGGCCATCTCAACAAGGGCCTGCTGGCCGCGCATGGCTATGACGAAGGCGGCCGCAAGTCGCAAGGCACGGGCGGCCATGACGACATGTGGTTCGCGGTGCGCGACGCGCTGTTCGGCAAGGACGCTTTTGCGATCCCGCAAGTGCCCGACAGCATCTCGCGCCCCGAAAGCGCCCGGCGCATGCCGCAGATCGGCAAGGAATTCGAAGACTGGATCCTGCTGCTGATGAACGTGCTGATGATCGAGGTGAAGGCGGAGAGCTTCTTCGCCTTCTGCCAAGAGGTGATGCGCGATCGCGCGAATTTCGCCGATCGCCGCGCCGCCGCCGATCACGCCGCCGAGCTGGTCGAGCGCATCCGCACCGACGAGGCGGTCCACGTCGCCTATCTCGCCACCGTGATCTCCGAATTGCGCAGCTTCGCGCTTCGCACGGAGCAGGGCGCAACCGTTCCCGGCGCCAGCGTCATCGATCCGGTGTGGGAACGGATGATCGAATGGCATGCGGTGACCGCGGCGGATTACAGCCGTGCGCAGTCGCGCGACGCGATCCTGGCGCGGCTCGGCGCCCGGTCGAACGGCGCCGCGCTCGCCGCGACCTTCGACGGCCTCGAATTCGAACTGGCGGCTGAGTGACGACCCCACCTCCCTCCTGGGGAGGATGGTGTCGACTCTTTTGCGAACTGGGTCTTGTGCTCGCGCCGACGCGACGGATTTTCGCCACGACCGACCATCGCTGCCTCTCCCTCAATCCTGCGTCCACAGCGACACCGTGAGCCCGCGCTCGACCAGCGCGTTCTGTCCGGCCGGCGAATAGAACGCGCCCAACTGCAGCGACCAGTGCCGCGACAGCTTGCGCACGAAGGACAGTTCGAGCTTGTGGCTGCGGTAATAGGTATAGGGCGCCAGCGCGTCGCCGGCGCTCACCACGTTGAAGCTCTGCAGCATCACCAGGGAGCGCGGCGTCAGCCACAGCCCGGCGGTCAGGTCGATCGGCGTCTCGTTCGGCCGCGGATGGGTGATCCAGCGCTGCGCGATCTGGGCGTCGGCGAAGCCGTCGCGGCCGAACAGCTTGAAGCTCGTGCCATAGAGAAGGCGCAGCTCGATCTGGCGCGCCGAGCTGCGGTTCGCCGATACCGACAGGTCGAAGGCGCCGGCGGTCTTGTACGATGCCTGCAGCGAGAGCTTGCCGTGCCGGCCGTCGAGCAACAGGCGCCCGCCGGCCTCCAGGGACACGCTGCTGGCCTTGAACGGCACCGCGTTCGGCGAGACGACGCGCGCGGAGATGTAGTTCGGCGTGGCGAACAATGTCAGCGCGCCGGTCGCCCCGTATTCCAATGTGTTCTGCAGGAACAGCTTGTTGAAGCCGGTGGGAAGGCGCGCGCGGCCCCTGTCGTCGAAGCTCATCGACGCGGTGCTTTGCGTGGTCGCCGTGATGACCTGCCAATGGCCGCGCTTGAGCGTCCAGGCGCCGCCTTCGGCACGTCCCAGGGCCGCCAGCAGCACCAGCGCGGCGAAAATCCGGCGCAGCGCCATTCAAGGCTCCTGCCGGCTCAGGCCGTGCGCGGTCTTTTCCCAATAGAACGGATTGGTGATCAGCTGCGCCAGTCCGCGCCACGCCGCCAGCGAGATGATGGTCCAATAGACCACCACGCTCAGGCCATAGGGCGCCAGCCCATGCCAGCCGCGGCGCAGCGGGCAGACGATGGCGAGCCCGGTCAAAAGGATGTTTCCGACCGCGATGCTCGACAGCGACAGCTCGCGCGCCGCCTCCTGCGACGTGGCCAGGGAAATCGCGAAGGCGAGCCACAGCAGCGGCGCGGCCAGGGCCGCGGCCACCGATCCGCCGATGAACAGGTGAAAGGCGATGAAGCCGCCCAGGCCCGCCCGCCGGACCAGCGCGAACGGCCGGCGCGTGTGGACGAGCCAGGTCTGCATATAGCCCTTCATCCAGCGCGAGCGCTGCTTCAGCCACACGCCGAGCCGGTTGGGCGCTTCCTCGAAGGTGGTCGAACCCAGCATCGCCACCCGCATGCGCAGCTGCGCGATGCGGATGCCGAGATCGGCATCCTCGGTGACGTTGAACGGGTCCCAGCCGCCCAGCTCGCGCAGCACTCCGGTGCGGAAATGGTTCGACGTGCCGCCGAGCGGCATCGGCACGCGCAGCCGGTCGAGCGCCGGCAGCAGCACGTCGAACCACAGCGCATAGTCCAGTGCGAACAGCTTGGTCAGCCAGTTCTCCTGGGCATTGTAGAAATTGAGCCGCGCCTGAAGGCAGACGATGTCGTTCGGCAGGGCATGGAAGGCGGCAACGGCCTTGCGCAGCTGGTCGTGCTCGGGCCGGTCCTCGGCATCGTAGATCACGGTGAACGTGCCGCGCGCGAAATTCAAAGCATAATTGCAGGCGCGCGGCTTGGTGCGCGGACGCCCCGCCGGGACGCGCACGACTTCGAACGGCCCCGTGCCTTCCACCGCGCGCGCGGCATCGACGGTGGGCGCATCGTCCTCCTCGACGACGAATTTGACGTCGAGCTTGTCGCGCGGATAGTCCAGCGCCAGCATCGCCCGCGCCAGCGGCGCCAGCATGTGCGCTTCGCGAAACAGCGGCACCAGGATCGTGTAGACGGGCAGGGCGTCGGCAACGGTCGCGTCGTGCCGGTTGTCGGGCAGCACCGTCAGCAGCGACAGCCCGGCACGGAACAGCGTTCCGCCGAGAAAGGTGATCGACAGCGCGGCGGTCAGCAGATGCCAGCTCGCTTGCGGCGCCGCTGCGGCCAGCGCGAGCGGAGCGATGAAAGCCAAGACCAGCGCGGCGCTCTGCTTCCGGGTGATGACGATATGCGCCGACAGCTCGGGTCGCGACCGCGCCAGGCCGTACGCGGCTTCGTCGGCGAGGCGCTCGCGCTCCGCCGGCGACAGCGCATCGGCCCGCTCCAGGCGGCCGGCAGCGCAAACATCCTCCCTTGCCACCAAGAGCCCCCCCAAGGGTCTGCAATGGAACCGATGCGGCGACCGGCCTTTGCGGAGGCCATCGCGAATATCATGAAGGTTTGGAACGCACGCAGGCACACGCGTGACGTGAATGATTTCGCGCAAGGCATTGGTTGAGCAATATCGTTCGACTCAACCGATGGTTAACGGAATTGACGCGCCGGCCCCCTGTACTTGCGAATGAGTTGCGATTACATATACCGCCAACAGTGAGGATATCGATGATCCGTCCCGTGCTTGGCGCCTGGGCTGTTCTGTTCGTGCTGGCGGTTCCGGCTCTCGCCGATTCGCCGATTCCGGTGACGTTGAAGGACCATAAATTCGCGCCGGAAACGGTCCATGTGAAAGCCGGCGTGCCGAACGTGATCGCGCTGACCAACCACGACGACACGGCGGAGGAATTCGACTCGTCGTCGCTGAAGGTCGAAAAGGTCGTGGCGGGACACAGTTCGGGAAATGTGCGGCTGCGGCCGCTGTCGCCGGGACGGTACCCGTTCATGGGCGAATACCATTCTGAGACGGCGCAGGGCGTCGTGATCGCGGAGTAGGTCATGCTGTCGGCGCTCGTCATCGTCTTTCGCGAAGTCATCGAGGCGGGGCTGATCGTCGGCATCGTCCTCGCTGCGACCAAGGGCGTGCTCGGACGCGGCTTGTGGGTCGCGGGCGGCGTGGCGGTCGGCGCCGCGGGCGCTTGCCTGGTGGCGGCCTTTGCCGAACAGCTGGCGAATCTCTTTGAAGGTTCGGGACAGGAGCTGTTCAACGCAGCGGTGCTGTTGCTCGCCGTGGCGATGCTGACCTGGCACAACGTCTGGATGGCCGGGCACGGCCGCGAAATGGCGCGCGAGATGCGCGCCATGGGCGCCGCGGTTTCGGCCGGCCAGCGCACGCTGACGGCGATGGCGATCGTGGTCGGCGTCGCGGTGCTGCGCGAGGGCTCCGCGGTCGTTCTCTTTCTCTATGGCATCGCCGCCCAGGGCGGAACGACGACGCTGTCGATGCTGGCGGGCGGCGCCTCGGGCCTGGCGGCCGGCGCGGCCGTTTCGGCGCTGATGTATTTCGGGCTTCTGTCGATCCCGGCGCACCGGCTGTTTGCGGTCACCGGCTGGCTGATCACGCTGCTCGCCGCCGGCATGGCGTCGCAGGCGGCGCTCTTTCTGCAGAACGCGGGCGAGCTGCAGTTCTGGATGATGCCGGTGTGGGACACGTCATGGCTGCTGTCGGATGGCAGCCTGCCGGGCCGGCTGCTGCACACGCTGATCGGCTACACCGATCAGCCGGACGGCTTGCAGATCGCAGCCTATCTTCTGACGATCGCGGCCATCACCCTGCTCATGCGGATCGCGAACCCGCCGCGCCGGGTCCGGCCGGCCGTCGTCAGCCCGGCCGAATAGTCAAGGCGACGCATGACGCGCGTCGATTTTGGACCAGCCGCCCCACAGATCCGCGACGGAATTTCCCTTGTACCAAATCGCGACAGCGCCGCCGCGTTCGCCCCGCAGCGCAAAGTTTTCCGAAAAAGCTGCGCGCACCGCGGCAAAGCGCGGCGTGCAAGTTCCAGCGAGAGGCGCGTTCGTTTCGATTCAATGTTATCGCAAGTTCCAATTGCGTAGAAACTGAACAATCCGTTTGCACGTTTGGTAATTCGCTGCTGCCAAGCTTGGCGTCGCGGGTGAGACGGCGATGACGATGGACGATACCCAAACGACCGCTCGGACGCCTGACGCAGCAGGTGAGGACGGCGCCGCGGATATCGCGACCCCGCCGGGCGAGGCCTCCGCCGCCCCCCGGCAGAGGCTCGCGCGGCGCGCCGATCTTGCGCAGCGTCTGGAAGCCAGGCCGGACGAGGGCGGCGACGCAAAGGAACTCCCGCGCGCCGCCGACGCCTGGCTGGAACGCCGCCTGCGCGTGTTCGAGCGCCAGATGACGGCGATGGAAAGCCGGCAGGAACAGGTCGAGAAGAACGCGCGGGCCGTCGTTGCCGGCGCCGAGGACGCGATCAAGGCGCTGCAGGCGACGGTGAAGGCGCTGGAAGACCGCGCCGACAGGGCCGAGACGAAGGCCAAGGCTGCCGCCAACGAGGTCCGCACCGCGTTGAACGAAGCGGGCCTGCGCATCCAGACCGTCGAAGGCGTGGCGCGCGCCGCGCTCGCCGAGAGCAAGCCGGACATGGTGCCGTCCGAGGCGCCGGTCGCCGCGGCCGCCATGCCCGTCGCGCCTTCCATGGCGGAGGCCGATCGCGGTGGCGTCCCGGCGACCGATGAGCCGGCGACGAACGAGCCGGCGACCAACGAGCCGAATATCGACGCGCCGAAGACCGACGCGCCGGCGCCGGCGCGTTCCTATCTCGACGATGTCCGCAAATCGGCCGCTGCCGCCGCCGCGGCTGCGCAGGCCGCCGAGATCGCGAAGAAGCCCAAGGGCATGGGCAGGCTGACGCGCTATCTGCTCGGCAGTCTTGCGGTCTTCGTCTTCTTCGCGGCCGGCGCGGGCGTGGCCTTCAGCAAGGGCGTGAGCGACGGCCGGCGCGATGTGATGGCGCACGTCCACAGCCTGCCGCGGACCGCAATGGCCGATCCGGCGCCCACGCCGCTCGATCGCCTCAGCATGCGTGCCGAGGCCGGCGACGTCGAGGCGCAATTCGCCGTCGGCCTGCGCTATCTCGACGGTCCGCAGAAGAATCCGCAGGCGGCGTTGCGGTGGATCGCGCGCGCGGCCTCGCGCGGTCAGTCCACGGCCCAATATCGTTTGGCGACGCTCTACGCTGCCGGCATGGGAACCACGCTCGACCGGGCGCGCGCGCTGCAATGGTACGAGGCTTCCGCGCTGCAGGGCAACCGCAAGGCGATGCACGCGCTTGCCATCGCTTACGCGCAAGGGCAGGGCACGCCGAAGAACCTGCCTGAGGCCGCGCGCTGGTTCTCGCGGGCGGCGGATCTGGGCTATGTCGATTCCGAATTCGATCTGGCCGTTCTGTATGAGCGTGGCGACGGCGTGCCGCAAAGCCTGCTGGATGCTTACAAGTGGTACGCCGTGGCCGGGCGCCAGGGCGATCTCGAATCCCGCCAGCGCGTCGAAGCATTGAAGACCCAGCTCGCTCCCGACGACCTCGCCGCCGCCGACCGTGCCGCGCGGGCCTTTCGCGCGGCGCCCTACGATGTCGCTGCCAATACGCGCTGAGCGGGCGGGCGTCGGACGGCAAATGCTTAGCCGCTGTAAGCCATGTCGTACCGGGACACACAGGCCTGAGAGCAACGCGGGCGCAACCGTCGCGTTGTCGGGCGCTCGCGATCTGTGAGACCCGAAGGTCTCGCCGCGCTCGGCTTAAAAAATGCGGCGTCGATATTTTCCGCGCTCGGCCGATCGTTGCGCGATGCGAACTGTTTGACTAGCGTGTCGTCGCGCGCTGAGGGGTTCCCTGAGGCGTCCTCGGGGGGCATGACAACCATCACCGCAAGCAAGTTCGGCTTCAGCAACATTATCACCAAGGCAATGTTGTCAGGCCTTGTCGCGGGCGACGTCACCACCGCCAATTCGACGACCCTGGTGGTCGATACGTCGCCGGGGCCCATCGTCACCTTTACCGGCAGCGGGGTGAATTACAGTTCGGCCAGCGGCGATCCGGTGCCGACCTCCGGCATCGTGACGGGCGTGAAGATCCAGGACTATCCGGGCGACGCCGTCTTCACCAGCTGGAGCGATTTCAGCGTCTCCGCGACCGCGCTGTGGTCCGCCATCGAGACCCTCGACGTCACAGCTTTCGACAATCTGTTTTTCAGCGGCAACGACACCTTCATCGCCGGTGGCTTCGGCGACGATTTCGAAGGCTTCGGCGGCAACGACAGGTTCATCGGCGGGGCGGGCGTCAACTTCTTCGAGGGCGACGCGGGCTTCGACACGGCCCAGATCACGGGACCGCTCGCGAACTACACCATCGTCTACAACAACGCCTACCACAACATCGTTGTCAGCGATATTCACGGCGACGGGGTTACGTTGACGGGCGTGGAGTCGCTGGCGTTCACCGACGTCACCATCTCGACGGAGCGCAAGACGGACTTCAGCGCCGACGGCGATTCGGATTTTCTCTGGCAGAACGACAGCGGTCAGGCGGCGGTGTGGACGATCAACGGGCTGGCTCAGACCGGCGGTGGCACCGTCGGCGGCAATCCGGGGCCGAGCTGGCATGTCATTGCGGCGGGGGATTTCAACAACGACGGCCATGCCGACATTCTCTGGCAGAACGACAGCGGCCAGGCGGCGATCTGGCTGATGAACGGCGTGACCCAGATCGGCGGCGCCCAGGTCGGCGGCAATCCGGGTTCGGCCTGGCACGTCAAGGGCACCGCCGACTTCAACGGCGACGGCTATGCCGACATTCTCTGGCAGAACGACAACGGCCAGGCGGCGATCTGGCTGATGAACGGCCTGACGCAGATCGGCGGCGGACAAGTCGGCGGCAATCCGGGTCCGACATGGCACGTCAAGGGCGCCGGCGACTTCAACGGCGACGGCAGGGCCGACATCCTGTGGCAGAGCGACAATGGCCAGGTTGCGATCTGGACCATGAACGGCCTCACGCAGACCGGCGGTGCAACGGTCGGCGGCAATCCCGGCCCGGCC
>DASWOE010000128.1:0-2801 GCA_036398875.1 Rhizomicrobium sp. | reverse complement strand
AGCCGGCCGCCGATGCGATGGCGCAGGCGCTGGCCCAGGTCACGATCCGGCCGCTGGCCGTGCCGGTCGTCGCCAATGTGACGGCGGCGGAAACCGTCGAGCCGGAAACAATCCGCCGCCTGCTCGTTGAACAGGTGACCGCGCGCGTGCGCTGGCGCGAGAGCGTCCTCGCCTTTCGCGGCTATGGAGTGACGATGACGGTGGAGTGCGGCGGCAACAAGGTTCTCACCGGCATGGTCAAGCGGATCGACAAGGAATTGGCGACGGTCACGCTCGACGCGCCGGCCGACGTCGAAGCTTTCGTGAAGAGTCTCTGACCATGTTCGACCTCACAGGAAAAACCGCGCTGGTGACGGGCGCGTCCGGCGGCATCGGCGGCGCCATCCCCAAGGCGCTGCACGCGCAGGGCGCCGCCGTCGTGCTCTCGGGCACGCGTGCGCAGGCGCTTGACAGCGTCAAGGCGGAACTTGGCGCCCGCGCCTTCGTGGCGACCTGCGATCTGGGCAACAAGGACTCGGTCGAAGCGCTGGTGAAGACGGCGGAAGCCGCGGCCGCGGCGCCGATCGACATCCTGGTCAACAATGCCGGCATCACCCGCGACAACCTCTTCCTGCGCATGAAGGACGAGGAATGGGACCAGGTCATCGCCGTGAACCTCACGGCCGCCTTCCGCCTGTCGCGCGCCGTGCTGCGCGGCATGATGAAGAAGCGCTGGGGGCGCATCGTCTCGATCACCTCGGTGGTGGGCGCGACCGGCAATCCGGGGCAGGGCAATTACGCCGCCGCCAAGGCCGGCCTCGTCGGCATGACCAAGTCGCTGGCGGCCGAGGTCGCCTCGCGCAATATCACCGTCAATGCCGTGGCGCCCGGCTTCATCGCGACCGCGATGACGGACGCGCTGACGCAGGCGCAAAAGGAGCAGATTTCGGCCCGGATCCCGGCCGGCCGGATGGGCCTGCCGGCCGAAATCGGCGCCGCGGTGGTCTATCTGGCGAGCGACGAAGCAGCCTATGTGACCGGCGAGACGCTGCAGATCAACGGCGGAATGGCAATGATCTGATATGTAAATCAATGGCTTAACCGTGTTGTGGCGGGCCGCGGACCTTTATGTTACGAAACCGGCGAACCCCACATGCTTTATCAGCAGAGGGCCCAACCTGCGGGCCGACCCATCTAACCCCGGCAGGACCCAAGGAGAGGCTTACAAGTCCATGAGCAATGTTCCCGAACGCGTGACGAAGATCGTCGTCGAGCATCTGAACGTCGATGCCGACAAGGTCATACCCACCGCGTCCTTCATCGAAGACCTCGGCGCCGACAGCCTCGACACCGTCGAACTCGTCATGGCGTTCGAGGAGGAGTTCGGCATCGAAATCCCCGACGACGCGGCAGAGTCCATCGTGACGGTCGGCGACGCCGTCAAGTTCATCGAGGCGGCCGACAAGTCGAAGGACAACGCGTAACGCCATCCGTCATGCGTAGGGTCGTCGTCACCGGACTTGGCTTGGTCACGCCGCTGGCTTGCGGCGTCGAGGAGACGTGGTCGCGTCTGCTGGACGGCAAGTCCGGCGCGCGCCCGATCACCAAGTTCCGCACCGACGACCTCGCCACCCGCTTCGCCTGCCAGGTGCTGCGCGGCGACGGGGCCGACGGCACCTTCAACGCCGACCAGTGGGTCGATCCGAAAGAGCAGCGGCGGATCGACGACTTCATCATCTTCGGTCTGGCCGCCGCCAAGCAGGCGGTGCGCGATTCCGGCTTCGTGCCGAAGACCGAGGAGGAACGCTACCGCACCGGCGTGCTCATCGGCTCGGGCATCGGCGGCCTGCCCGGCATCGAGGAAGGCGCGCTCCTGATCGAGACCAAGGGGCCGCGCCGGCTCTCGCCCTTCTTCATCCCGGGGCGTCTGATCAATCTCGTCTCCGGCTACGCTTCGATCGAGCACGGCTACAAGGGGCCGAACCATTCGGTGGTGACGGCCTGCGCCACCGGCGCGCATGCGATCGGCGATGCGGCGCGGCTGATCGCGCTCGACGACGCCGATGTGATGCTGGCCGGCGGCGCGGAAGCGGCCATCAGCCGGCTCGGCATCGCCGGCTTCAATGCGTGCCGCGCGCTGTGCACCGAATTCAACGACGCGCCGGAGAAGGCCTCGCGGCCCTACGACAAGGATCGCGCCGGCTTCGTGATGGGCGAGGGCGCCGGCGCCGTGATGCTCGAAGAGTACGAGCACGCCAAGGCGCGCGGCGCCAGGATCTACGGCGAGATCCGGGGCTACGGCCTTTCCGGCGATGCCTTCCACATCACCGCCCCGTCGGAAGACGGCGATGGCGGCTTCCGCGCCATGCAGATGGCGCTGAAGAAGTCCGGTCTTTCCGCGTCCGACATCGACTACGTCAACGCGCATGGCACCTCGACCATGGCCGACGGGATCGAGGCGGGCGCGGTCGAGCGCTTCCTCGGCAATGCCGCGGCCAAGACCGCGATGTCCTCGACCAAATCCTCGATCGGCCATCTGCTGGGCGCCGCCGGCGCGGTGGAGGCGATCTTCTGCCTGCTGGCGATGCGCGACGGAATCGTGCCGCCGACCATCAATCTCGACAATCCCGACGTCGAGACCCGGCTGGATCTGGTGCCGCACACGCCCCGCAAGCGCGACGTGGCGGTGACGATGTCGAACTCCTTCGGCTTCGGCGGCACCAATGCCTGCCTGATCCTCGCCAAGGCGGATTGATAGCGTCTTTCTCTTGAAATATAGTTCATGGTGCTATAGTGCGTGGCGCCGGGATCGAGACATGCGG
>DASWOE010000127.1:0-5870 GCA_036398875.1 Rhizomicrobium sp. | reverse complement strand
CTGACGCAGGTGGTCGAGCAGGCCCACCCGCTGTCGCGTCGGAAAAACAGGTAGGTCGTCGCCCGCCTATGCCGGCGACACGGGTGACATCTTGCCGGTCTTGCGGCGCCTGCGGCGATCGCCGCATCATCGGCGAGAGTTGTAGCGCCCCCAGCTGGGTGGCCCGCATGCGCGGGCCACCCAGCTGGGGAAGGAGACAAAGAATGTCCTTCACCGTCATCGAACGCCAGGCGCCGGTGCGCGTCTACCGCTCGAAGCTTTTCGTGCCCGGCTCCAAGCCGAATTTCTTCGCCAAGGCCGCGGCGGGCGCCGCCGATTGCGTCTGTCTCGACCTGGAGGACGCCGTCGCCCCCGCCGACAAGGACAGGGCGCGCGACAATGTCGTGGCGGCGCTCAACGACATCGACTGGAAGGGCAAGATCGTCACGGTGCGCATCAACGGCCTCGACACCGGCTGGTGCTACAAGGATGTGATCGCGCTGGTGGAGAAGGGCGGCGAGACGCTCGATGCCATCATGATCCCCAAGGTCGGCAACGCCAAGGACGTCTACGCCATCGACTGGCTGATCACGCAGTGCTCGGCCGCCGCGGGCCGCAAGAAGACGATCGGCCTGGAAGTGATCATCGAGACGGTGCTGGGCCTCACCCATATCGACGAGATCGCCGGTTCGTCGAAGCGGATGGAGACGCTGCATTTCGGCTCCGCCGACTATGCCGCGAGCCAGGGCATGCGCACGACCAATATCGGCGGCGGCAATGCCGACTACGTCATGCTGACCGACAAGGACGAGGCCGGCGCCCGCGTGCGGCACTGGAACGATCTGTGGCACCATCCCCTGTTTCGCATGGTGCAGGCGGCGCGCGCCCACGGCCTCGTCGCCATCGACGGCCCGTTCGGCGACTACCAGGATCCGGACGGCTTTCGCGCCCAGGCCAGCCGCACCGCCATTCTGGGCTGCGAAGGCAAATGGGCGATCCATCCGAGCCAGGTCGAGCTGTGCAACGCGATCTTCACCCCGCCGGAAAAAGAGGTCGCGCGCGCCCAGGCCATCCTGGACGCGATGAAACAGGCGCAGGAGACCGGCTCGGGCGCCGCCTCGCTGGGCGGCGTCCTGATCGACGCCGCCTCGATCCGCCAGGCGGAGGTGATCGTCAGCCAGATGGCGATGATCCGGGACAAGACCGCGGCGGGGTAGCCCGTCGCGCCGGACCGGCGACTGGGCTATGATCGCGCCGCCTCTCGGGGGAGGGTGACATGCGATTTGCGGTCGATGCCGCTGCTGCGGTCCTGTTCGTACTGTCGATCGGATTGCTGTTCAGCGAAGGCGTGCGGGCCAGCCGGATGCTTTTCATCCTGGTGGGCATCGTCGCGCTGGGTTCGTCCTACATCATCACCAAGCAGGTCCTCGACGCGACGGTGGGCCACCGCATGCACCATCGCCAGACGCTTGCCGCCCCGGTGCAGCCCGCCGCTGCCGCGGCCGCGCCGCTGTCGGCGGCTTCGACAAGCGACGCCCTGCTGGAAAGCATCTATCTCACCACGGAAAGCGCGCTGAACCGGATCGTGCGCGCCGGCACCAAGCAATCGGCCGCCAGCGTCAGCAGCGACACCGTGGTCGATGTCATCGTCGGGCTGTCGCTCGCGGCCCTGGGCGTGCTGTCGCAGCTGTTCTCGGCCCTGTTCCGCCGCCTGACGGGCGCAGCCGGATGACGCTCCCGCGCGTTTCCAAGGGTCGAGACCGTCCGCCCTCTGGATTTGTGACCGCGATTGCGCATATCAGGGGGTGAACGTTGCCTCGGGCCAGTGAAAATCCCCGTTTCCCGGCCTTTTTCCCAGCCGGCCCTGTTTGCGAGTGGACATGCACGCCTATCTGGAATTCGAACGCCCCATCGCCGAGCTGGAAGGCAAGATCGTCGAGCTCAGGAAGCTCGCCGAGGACGACCCGGCGATGCAGATCGATACCGAAGTCGGCCGCCTACAGGCCAAGGCCGACGGGCTGATCAAGGATACCTATGCCAAGCTGACCTCCTGGCAGAAAGTCCAGGTCGCCCGGCATCCGGGCCGCCCCCATTTTTCCGACTATGTGCGCAATCTGTTCGACGACTTCACCCCGCTGGCCGGCGACCGCTCGTTCGGCGACGACCATGCGATCGTCGCCGGCCTGGCCCGTTTCCGCGGCCGTTCCGTCGCCGTGCTCGGCCACGAGAAGGGCAACGACACCAAGAGCCGCCTCAAGCACAATTTCGGCATGGCGATGCCGGAGGGCTACCGCAAGGCCGAGCGCATCTTCGAGATGGCGGACCGTTTCGGCCTGCCGGTGATCTCGCTGGTCGATACCTCGGGCGCCTATAACGGCGTCGCGGCGGAGGAGCGCGGCCAGTCCGAAGCCATTGCGCGCTCCACCCAGGCGGGCCTTTCGATCCGGGTCCCCTTCGTGGCCGTGATCATCGGCGAGGGCGGCTCGGGCGGCGCGCTCGCCATCGCCACCGCCAACCGCGTCCTGATGCTGGAACATTCGGTCTATTCGGTGATCTCGCCGGAAGGCTGCGCCTCGATCCTGTGGCGCAAGCAGGAGAAGACCCAGGACGCCGCCGTCGCGATGCGCGTCAGCGCGCAGGAATGCCTCGGCCTGAAGGTGATCGACGCGATCATTCCCGAACCGGTCGGCGGCGCCCATCGCGCGCCGGAAGAGGCGATGCTCAATGTCGGCGAGCAGGTCGCGCGCGCCATCGCCGAGATGGACCGCATCCCCGGCGACCAGCTGCGCCGCGACCGCCGCGAGAAATATCTCGCGATGGGGCGCGACCTGCTGGTCTAGGGAGCGATCAATTCGACCGTCGGAAAGTCCGTCCGGTAGTCGCGCGCGTTGCGGTCAGCAATGCATATCCGGCGACCGCCGCATGCGCCCCGATGAAGAAATCCGGCAGCGGGGCGCTTCGTGCGCCGACATCCAGCAAGACGCTGCCATCGACCAGAATTGCGGTTTTCAATCCAATCCCCGCGCGAACGCGCGAATGCTCGCCACCAGGTCGTCCGGCCGTTCCAGCGCCGCGAAATGGCCGCCTTCCTCGAAGTCCGTCCAGTGCGCGACGTTGATCGCGCGCTCGACCTGGCTCCTCGGCGGGAAGGGGATGAGATCGATCGGAAACGCCGCGATGCCGGTCGGCTTTTCCAGCCGCGCCCCCTTGGGCAGCGGGTTGACGACGCGTTCCTCGGCGAGGCCGCGATACAGCCAGGTGGCGGTGTTGAACGAACGCGTGACGAGATAGATCATGACGTTCGTCAGCAGCTGATCCTTGGTATAGACGGTCTCGAAGCCCTTGCGCGTGTCGGACCAGCCGTGGAATTTCTCCACGATCCAGGCCGCCGCGCCCACCGGCGAATCCATCATGGCGTAGGACAGCGTCTGCGGCTTGGTCGCCTGCTCGCGGAAATAGGCGCCTTCCATCTCGAACAGCTGCGCCGCCTTGGCGGCATGCGCCTTTTCCTCCTCCGTCTGCGGCGCCACGCCCGGCGCCATCCAGCCCATCATGTTCAGGTGCGCGGCGCGGCAGCCCTTGCCCTCATAGGACAGGAAGGCCGAGATCACGCTGCCCCAGTCGCCGCCCTGTGCGATGTAGCCGGGCAGTTTGAGGACGTCGGTCATCAGCGTGTCGAACAGGGCGGCGGTGCGGCGCGGCCCGATCGGACGCGTGGACTTGCCCGACCAGCCATAACCGGGCAGCGACGGCACCACGACCGTGAACGCGTCGGCGATATCGCCGCCGTGCTTTTGCGGATGCGCGAGCGTGTCGATGACGTGAAGGAATTCGAACACCGATCCCGGCCAGCCATGGCTGAGGATCAGCGGCCTGGGCGACGGGCCCGATCCCTCCTCGAAATAGAAATGCAGGTCCAGGCCATCGACCGGCGCGACGAATTGCGGAAAGGCGTTCAGCGCCTTTTCCCATCTGCGCCAGTCATAGCCGTCGATCCAATAGGCGCAGAGCGCCTTCATGAAATCGAGATTGGCGCCATAGGCCCAGGAATCCGTCACCCCCTCGTCGCGCGGCATCTCGTGCCATTCATAGGCGCGCACCTTGGCGGCGATGGCGTCCAGCGTCCGCTGCGGCACGTCGATCGTGAAGCTGTTCATGGCGGGGCTCCTTGAGGCGATCTTTGGGTGGCGTCGCGGCATTGGCAAACAAATTCTGGGACTTGCCCTTCGCCCTTTGTCCTTGACGCGACCGGTTCGCGAAGCCAGCCTTCATCCTGGCGAGGCCGGCGGATGGATCAAGACCGGTCGTCATCGGGGGGACGATATGCCGACATATCGCGACGGCCTGAAGTTGTTGGCGCGCGCCTGCGCCATCGGGTTGCTGTCGGCGCTTGGCGCCTGCGGCACCTTCTATGTCGATTCCAACCTCCACGATCTGGCGCCGTCGGAACGGGTTGGCGTCGCCAATCCGAAGCCGGTGCAGCTTCTGTTCGACTTCCAGACCAAGGGCGCGTCGAATTCGCGGGCGCGCGACGAACTGGTCGCGCCCGTGACCAAGGCGGTGCAGGACAGCGCGCTGTTCTCCGATGTGGGCCCGGCGCCGGCCGCGGGCGGCGCGCTGCTTCAGGTCACGGTCAACAACGTCCCCTTGACGGACGACGCCTTTGCGCGGGGCTTCGCGGTCGGCTTCACCTTCGGCCTGGTCGGCACCACCGTCGGGGACGGCTATGTCTGCACGGTCGATTATGTGGGCGCCCCGGACGCCGCCAAGATCACCAAGGTCGAGCGCGACGCGATCTACACCTCGCTGGGAGCGACGGCTTCCACGCCCGAGCACGCGACCAAGGCCAAGAGCCTCGACGAGGCGGTTCACCTGATGCTTCACAAATGCGTCGGCAATGCGCTCAACGATCTGGCGCGCGATCCGGCGTTTTCGAAATGACGGCGCGAAAAACCCTGCGCCGGCTTGCCGCCGTCGCCCTGTTGGCGCTGGCATCAGCGGGTTGCGCGGCCACGATCGGGCAGCCGCAGGCCAGTCTCTCCGGCATCCAGGCGGTGCGGCAGCAGGACCTTCCGCCGATCGCGCTGGGCACCTTCGGGCCGGGCGGATCCGTATCGGCGTCCGACGATCGCGCGACGACGGTGCGTGCGATCAACACGCTGGCGGCGCCGGGCGGAACCTTCTCGGGCTATCTCAAGACCACGATCGAGTCGGATCTGCGCGCCGCCGGGCGCCTGGATCCGAACGCGCCGGTCGTGCTCGAAGGGCTGCTGACGCGCCGCGAGATCGTTTCGAGCGTCGGCACGGGGCGTGCCGCACTCGCGGCGCATTTCACGCTGCGCCGCGACGCAAGGGTTCTGCTCGAAAAGGACATCGCCGTGGACGCGACCTGGGATTCGTCCTTCCTCGGCGCCGTCGCGATCCCCGACGCGATCAACAATTTCACCGGCCTGTTCGAGCGGCTTTCGGTGAAGCTGCTGACCGATCCCGACGTCAAAAGCGCGCTGGACGCGCACGCGCGCTAGCGGGCATCTGCCGCCCGGCGCGCGCGCCGCAACGCGGATGGCGGCCTACTTCGCCAGTTCGAACAGCAGCGACGACACCCAGCCCTTGTTGCCGAGCTCGTCGGAGACCTCCCACCACACCCCGTCCTTGGTGCCGGTGGGGTAGAGCATCATGCCGGGGTCGAGCTTGCGCACCGTGCCGCCCTTGCCGCCGTCTTCCTTGTACATGCGGCCGGGCTTGGCCATCGAGACCGCCTGCTGCGCGTTGTCGGCCGAGGCGTTGTCGCTGATGCCGCCCAGCTGATCGACCATCTTCGTGTAGGCATCGCTGTAGGCGAGAACGACGACCTGGCCGATCTCGGAATTGGTGTAGCTCGACACGCCCGC
>DASWOE010000126.1:0-5646 GCA_036398875.1 Rhizomicrobium sp. | reverse complement strand
TGCCGGCCGCCACAAAGCGCCTTCCGTCCGCTCCCTTGGCAGGGCGGCGGCCACCGGCTCGGCCAGCAGCAAAGGCGCGACGGCGGCAAAAACGAGCTGATGGCGCACATGCATGAACGCCATAATGGCCAGGCCGAGAAGCATCGCGGCCCGCATGAGGGACATTCGTACATGCCGCGTCGCGATGACATAGATCGTGAACGCGCTGACCGGAATGACCGGCTGAAACAGCGTGAGCGGCGTCGGTTGCCATTCCCCGACGCCGGCCAGCGCCGGCGTGGCCATCAACCTGAAGGGAAACAGCACGCCGTCCAGGCCGTGCGGATTGATCAGCGCGGCTGCGAACGCGCCGGCGCAGAACAGCAGCCAGGCCCGCCGTTCCGGGACGCGGTCGTCTCCGTCCGCGAAGAATGCCTCCAGCGCAAAGCCTCCGGCGACCGCCAGACCGAGCAGAAAACTCCCATGAATATTGGCCCACACGGTGATGAGCGGCAGCAATGCCAGGGATGGTGCGCGTCGGTCGCTGCGCGCCGCCGCCAGGGAGGCGGTCCAGGCGACCAGCAGGGGCAATGCCAGCAGATGCGGCCGTGCCAGAAGGGTTCCCGTCATGCAGGACAAGGCGAGCACGGTCGCAAGCGCCTGCGCCCTGGGCGGCAGCCAGCGGCCGAGCGCGTGGCTGAGCAGACCGGCCGCAATGGCCGCGGCCGCGCCAAACAACGATAGCAGCCCGCTCCAGCCGCCGGCGCGGTAGCACCAGGCCATCGCGATCTCCGCCAGCCACTCATGCGCGTCCCATCGCGCGCCGCCGAAGGTGTAGGAGAACGGATCGCGGAACAGAATCGCATGATCAGCCAGCATGCGTTGGCCGGCGGCGACGTGGAGAAACGTGTCGCCGTCGTTCAGCACCTGGGGCGCGAAGGCCGTGGCGGCAAAGGCGGCCAGGGCCGCCAGGGCGGCGATCGCGAAGCGCGCGTGCGGCGATGAAGGATGTTTCGCGTCCATGGCGGAGAACCGGTATCGCAAAGCCATGACGGAAAGATTGATTGCGCGCTTCGGCGGTGCCGCATGCGGATCAAGAGCAAATCGGCGTTTCGGCATCGCAAATCGCGGTTGTGGTGAACAATCCGCGAAAATTTACGCTAGCCGGTGTTCCTCTCCGCGGTTTTCGCTCCACTTCGGCACAGTTTGCCGATGTTGAAGATTGCAGATTTAAGCCGCCATTAAGCCCGTCCCGTTAGTGTTGGCCGCTGTCCAGGTTGGTCTCTGCAATTGATGCCGGCCGGACGTCCTAGGGTGTCAATTTGTGGAGGCTTAACATGAACAACCTTTTCGCTCGCTTCGTACGCGACGAATCCGGCGCGACGGCCATCGAATATGGCCTGATCGCCGCTCTCATCGCCGTCGTCATCATCGGCGCGATCCAGTTGGTCGGTACCAACCTGTCCGGCACGTTCAGCACCGTTGCGGGCAAGATCAAGTAAACATTCGCTCTTCGGCGGATGTTTGGTGTGCGGCCGCTCCCTCACGGAAGCGGCCGCTCGCGCTTAACCGTGACGGATTGCGCATGGCGGCCGAACTTCTCGTCCTGATCGTCCTGCCCGCGCTGCTGGCGCTTGCGGCCGGCTGGGACATCGCCAGCTACACCATCCCCAATTTTCTCCAGCTCGCCCTGATCGCCGCCTTCGTGGCCTTCGTGCTTGCCATCGGCATGGCGCCCGGGACGATCGGCGGACATCTGCTCGCCGGGTTCGTCGGCCTTGTCGTCGGCTTCACGCTCTTTGCGCTGGGCTATATCGGCGGCGGCGACGCCAAGCTCTTCGCCTGTGTCGTGCTGTGGTTCGGCTTTCGCAATCTGCTCGATTATACGCTGGTCGCCGCGGCGCTCGGCGGCGCGCTCAGCCTGTTTCTGATCGCCGCACGGCGCATGCCGCTTCCGGCCGCCCTGGTCGGCCAGGGCTGGATCGCCAGGCTGCACGATTCCAAATCGGGGATACCTTATGGCGTCGCGCTTGCCGCCGGCGCCTTCGTCATCCTCCCGCAGACGGAAATCTTCCAGATCGCGGCCTTGGCCTGACGCGGCGGGCCGGCGCGCGGCATCTTTGGCTGAACAGGCCTTTGTTAAGCAAATTCTAAAGGGTTCTGTGATCGAATCTCATTCAAAGGGAGTTGGGTCATGAACATGCCACGCATGCTGGTTCTCGGATTGGCCGTCGTCGCCGCCGTCGCTGCGGTGCTGATCGTCCGTGGACTGATGGGTGGCGGAACGCCCTCGGTTTCCGCGATGGTTTCGCCGCCGGCGATCACCACGAGCGAAGTGCTCGTCGCCTCCGAGCCGCTGCAGCCGGGCGAGGTGCTGACGCCGGCCCTGACCCATTGGCAGAAATGGCCGAGATCCAACGTCGATTCGACCTTCATCACCCATGAAGAAACGCCCAATCTGGACGCCGCCCTGAACCGCACCGTGGTGCGCGCGCCGATGGTCGAGGGCGAGCCGATCAGCTCGACGAAATTCGTGCATTCCGACTCCGCCGGCTTCCTCGCCGCGACCTTGCAGCCCGGCATGCAGGCGGTCTCGATCCCGATCACGACCGAGTCGGGCGCCGGCGGCTTCATCCTGCCGAACGACCGCGTCGATATCCTGGAAAGCGAGCAGATTTCGGATTCGCCGCGCCGGTTCCATGCCCGCGTGGTGCTGACCAATGTGCGCGTCCTGGCGATGGACCAGACCTACAAGCAGGACAAGGATCAGAAGGTCGTGCTGGCCAAGACCGCGACTCTCGAACTTTCGCCGGCCCAGTCGCGCGTGGTGGTCAAGGCGCAGGCCGGCGGGCCGCTCAGCCTGGCGCTGCGGGCGCTGGGCGACAACGCGCCGCCGCCGGTCGCGTCCAACACGTCCAATCAGCATGACGATCCCGATTCGGGCGACAACGCCGTGACCGTCATCCGCTTCGGCACGGGTCCGGGCGCGAACGGAAGGAAAGAATAGGCCATGCGTAGGACGTTTCTCGCGCTCACGCTGGCTGCCCTGGGCATGCTTGGCGGCATTGCGTCCGCCGCGCCGGATAACGGCAGCGTCCATGTCATTGTGATCTCGGCCAAGAACGGCCCGGTTTCGCAGCGTCTGACGCTCTCGCTCAACAAGGCGGCCGTCGTCCAGCTCGACACGGATGCGCGCGACGTGCTGGTCTCCAGTCCCGACGTCGTCGATGCGGTGGTGCGCACGCCGCGCCGCATCTTCCTTCTGGCGCTCAAGACCGGCCAGACCAACGCCTTCTTCTTCGACGCCGCCGGCCGCCAGCTCGCCTCCATCGACATCCGGGTCGAGAAGGACGTCACCGATCTTTCGACCATGATGCACGTCAATATGCCGAGTTCCAACATCAAGGTCTCGGCGATGAACGACAACGTCGTTTTGACCGGCACGGTGTCGAGCGCGCAGGAATCGGCGCGCGCCCAGGATCTGGCGGCACGCTTCTCCGGCGATCCGGCCAAGGTCGTCAACATGCTCAAGGTGGCGGCGAGCGAGCAGGTGATGATCCGCGTGCGCATCTCGGAGATGCAGCGCAATATCGCCAAGCAGTTCGGCGTCGATCTCGCCACCGCCGCCATCGTCGCCGGCGTGCCGATCGTCGCCGCATCGACGCCGGCCTTCGGTCTCACCGGGCGCGCCCTCAACGACCTCACCGGCGCCGCCGCCGGCCAGGTGTGCAGCGCCGGCAGCGGCAGCACCGTGCTCAACCCGCTGACCGCGATCACCCAGGGCGGAACCTGCAGCGTGCAGCCGAACAATCTGCAGGGCGCGCTTCAGGCGCTGGAGCAGGTCGGGCTGGTGCACACCCTGGCCGAGCCGAACCTGACGGCGGTCTCCGGCGAAACCGCGAAATTCCTCGCCGGCGGCGAATTTCCCGTGCCGGTCGCCAAGGACAATCAGGGCAACATCACCGTCGAGTTCAAGCAGTTCGGCGTCGGCCTCTCCTTCACGCCGGTCGTGCTCAGCTCCGGCCGCATTTCGCTCCAGGTCTCGACGGAAGTGAGCGAGCTCACCAACACCGGCGCCTTCACGCTTCAGGGCGCCACCGGCACGACAGGCCTGACGATCCCGGCGCTGTCGGTTCGTCGCGCCCAAACCACGGTGGAGCTGCCCTCGGGCGGCAGCTTCGCCATCGCCGGCCTCATGCAGCACAATTCCAAGCAGGTGCTGCAGGCGCTGCCGGGGGTCAAGGACCTGCCGATCCTGGGCGCCCTGTTCCGCAGCCGCGACTTCCAGAACGACGAATCCGAGCTCGTGGTGGTGATCAGCGCCTATCTCGTCACGCCGACGGCGATGGCCAACCTGGCTTCGCCCACCGACGGTTTCGTTTCGCCGACCGATCCCGAGACCATTCTGCTCGGACGCCTCAATGCCATCCACGACAACAAGCCAGCCGGCGCCGCCAAGCCCAATGCTTCGAGCGGTTCCGGCTTCATCATTCCGTAGGGACCTTCGATGACGCCCAGCGCCAGGAATATCCTCAAGCTCGCTTCGCTGCTCGCGGTGCTCGCCGCCGGCAGCTGCGCCGCGCCGATCAACGACGCCGACACCGGATTGATGGACGATCCCGTCGTCAATCATCCGATCCAGGTCCAGCCGAGCTATCACACGCTCAAGCTGGGCTTCTCGGCGCCCGATGCCGGATTGATGCCGGACGACGCCGAACACTTCAACGCCTTCGTCGCCGCGTTCATGGAGCACGGCAATGGCGCGATTTCGATCTCGGCGCCGGCGGGACGCGATGCGTCCGTCGCCATCGAATATTTCGGCGAGCGCCTGGCCAATGCGGGCGTTCCGCGCGACCGCATTCTCGTGGGCACGCGCGATGGCGCGGACGGCAAGGTCGAGCTCGGCTATATCGGCTATGAGGCATCGACAGCGCCTTGCGGCGACTGGTCGAAGAACTGGGGCGACACGGCGGACAACCGCGTGACGGCCAATCTCGGCTGTGCGGTCCAGCACAACATCGCCGCCCAGGTCGCAGATCCGCGCGATCTGGTCACGCCGCGCACGATGGGCCCGGGCGACGCGGCACGCCGGGCCGCCGTCTATGGCAATTACAAGGACGGCAAGCCGACCGGCGCGACGCTCTCACCGGACCAGTCGGGCGCCGTCTCCGATATAGCGAAGTAGCAGGCATGAATATGGCAAAACCGCACGGGCCAGAGCAGGAAGAAGCCTTCGGGGCGGCGCCGCACGAGCGCCCGGTGCCGCGGATCTCCATTTCCGCCTTCGTCGAATTTCCCGATACCGGCGCCGCCCTGCAGCGGGCCGGCGCCGACCGTCGCCTCGCCAAGGCGCATGTCAACGTGCAGCTCGGCGGCATCAACGCCGCGGTGGAACATTTCCAGGGCCAGGTCACGCCCAATCTGCTCATCGTCGAGACCCGCCTCAACGGCGAGGCGGCGCTCGAGGAGCTCGATCGGCTTGCCGAAGTCTGCGATCCCACCACCAAAGTCGTCGTCGTCGGCCGCGTCAACGACGTCCAGCTCTATCGCGAACTGATGCGTCGGGGCGCTTCCGAATACCTCGTCGCGCCGCTCAATCCGCTGCATCTGATCGAAGTGATCTCGGGTCTTTATCTGGATCCCGAAGCGGCCCCCATCGGCCGCGTC
>DASWOE010000125.1:0-15916 GCA_036398875.1 Rhizomicrobium sp. | reverse complement strand
CGCGGTTCAGTTCGCGATAGTCCTTGGCACAGTCCTGCAAATGGTTGATCACCTGCAGGGCGGCGCAGAGCGCATCGCTGGCGGGCCAGGTGGCGCGGCTTTCGCCGTGCACGTCGAGCATGAAGCGACCGACCGGCATCGCCGAGTAGCGGCAATAGTCCAGCAGCGCGTCCCAACTCGCCGTTCGCGGCGTGGCGACGTCGCGGCGGAAGGCTTCGAGCAGATCGAGTCCATGCTGGCTGGTGAGCTGGCGCGCGGCGAGCGCGGCGCGCAGGCCGACGCCTTCGGGCGAGGCCGTGCTCTCGCCGACCAGGCTGGCGCGCATCGATTCGAGCAGCGCGAGCTTGGCGTCGGGCGCGGCCGTCGGATGGTCGGCGACATCGTCGGCGGCGCGGGCGAAGCGGTAGAAGGCGAGGATCGGCGCGCGGTGCCGCTTGGCGATCAGGACCGAGGCGACGGGGAAGTTCTCCTCGGTGTGGCCCTTGCCGGAGGCGAGATCGGCGGCGCTCACGAGGGGCGCAGGGCCTGCGCCCTGCCCTTCCACATGCCGCCGCGGCCACGCCAATGCTGCACGGCGGAGTCCAGGGTGAAGAGGGTGTAGACCAGCCCGATCAGCGGCAGCGCCAGGCCCCAGAGCGGCGAGACGCGATAGAATTTGGCGATCGGCTGGAAGGCGAAGGCCATGGCGAGCCAGGCCAGGATGCCCGACGCCTGCGCCGAGTCGCGTGCAAAGAGCGCGAAGACGGGCGCGGCGGCATAGACGACGATCATGCCGATGACGGTGCCGAGCAGCAGCAGCGGCGAATAGCCGAGCTGGGCATAGGCCGAGCGGGCGACCATGCGGCGGATCTCGGCCAGGCCGGCATAGGGGCGGATGGAATGCGCCCGTTCGGTGAGGCCGAGCCAGATCGGGCCTTGCGCCTTCAGCGCGCGGCCGAGGGCGCAATCGTCGATGATCTCGCTTTTGATCGCATCGATGCCGCCGGCGCGCTCCAGCGCGTCGCGCCGCGCCAGCATGCAGCCGCCGGCCGCCGCCGCCGTCCCGTTCCCCGGATCGTTCACGTAAGCGAAGGGATAGAGCATGGCGAAGAAAAACACGAAGGCGGGGATAAGGTAAGCCTCCGCCCAGCTCCGGCAGTGAAGTTTCACCATCAGCGAGGTGAGCACGAGCCCGCCCCGTTCGGCGCGCGCCACCAGCCTGCGCAAATTGTCCCCGGCATGATCGATATCGGCGTCGGTGAACCAGAGATAGTCCGGCGCCCCGGCCCGGGCCGTGCCCTGGCGCATCGCCCAGACCTTGCCGGCCCAGCCGGCCGGACGCGGCGTGCCCGACAGCACCTCCAGCCGGTTTGCGCCGTCGAGCTTGCGCGCGACGTCGCCGGTGCCGTCGCCGCTCTGGTCGTCCACCAGCACGATGCGGAAGTCGCCCGGATAATCCTGCGCCAAAAGGCTGCCCAGCGCGCGCGCGATGACGTCGGCCTCGTTGCGCGCCGGCACCACGGCGACGACCGAGGGCCAGGACGCGGGCGGCGGCGGATCGCCGTCTTTTCCGTCAAACCCGTCGTCGCGCTCCGCCATCAGCCAGAACCGGCCCCGCCCGGCGAGCAGATAGAGCCATACCGCGACGGGAAGGAGAGCGACGAGCGCCATCATGCGATATAGCCGGATCGGCGGAACCAGGTCACCGCGTCTTCCAGCGCGGACCGATAGGGCCGCGCGCCGTAGCCGAGCTCGGCGCGCGCCTTCTGCGAGGAAAAGAACATGTGGTGTTTCGACATGTTCAGCGCATCGACGGTGAGCATCGGTTCCCTGGCCGTATAGCGCGCAACGGCTTCCGCGCACCAGGCGAGCGGATAGAGCGGCGCGCGCGGCAGCCGCAGCCGCGGCGCCTTGCGCCCGACCAGCGCGCAGATCACGCCCAGCATGTCCTTCAGCCGCACGTCCTCGCCGCCCAGGATGTAGGTCTCGCCGACGCGGCCCTTTTCCAGCGCGAGCAGATGGCCGGCGGCGACGTCATCGACATGCACGAGGTTGAGGCCGGTATCGACGAAGGCCGGCATCCCGCCATTGGCGGCCTGCACGATGATGCGCCCGGTCGGCGTCGGCTTGACGTCGCGCGGGCCGATCGGCGTCGAGGGGCTGACGATGACGACCGGCAGGCCCTCGCCCGCCATCCGCTCCACCAGCCGCTCGGCGACCAGCTTGGATTTCTTGTAGGCGCCGATGACGGTCTGGAGCGTGTGGCGCGAAGTCTCGTCCACCGCGACGCCCCTTTTGGGCTTCAGCGCCGCGACCGAGGAGGTGTAGACCACGCGCTCCACCCCGACGGCGCGCGCCGCGTCCATCACGATGCGGGTGCCTTCGAGATTGTTGCGCACGATCTCTTCCGGGTCGGGCGCCCAGAGCCGGTAATCGGCGGCGACGTGGAAGACATGGCGCACGCCGTCCATCGCCTCGATCATCGAGTGGCGGTCGAGCATGTCGCCTTCGGCGATCTCGAAACATTCGCCTTCGATGTTGGTGCGCACCGAGGTGGCGCGCATGAGCACGCGCACGTCGTCGCCGCGGCGCGACAGCGCGCGCGCCACCGCCGAGCCGACGAAGCCGGAAGCGCCGGTGACGAGGACCTTGTCGCCCATCAGGGCTCCTGCGGCGCGGTCAGGGCGCGCCGGCCCTCGAACGCCTGCCAGGCCAGCAGCACCGGCACGCCGACAGCGATGTCGCGGGCGCGCTTGAGCAGCGAGACCGCGAGGCCGACCTCCGGGCCGAGGCCGAACAGCGGCATCAGCGCGGCATAGCCGGCCTCCTGCACGCCGATGGCGGCGGGGATGAAGACGGTGGCGCTGCGCAGCGCCGCCAGCAGCGCCTCGATCGCGATGCAGGAGAAGAAGTCGATGCGGTGGCCGATCAGCCGCACGCTCAGCCAGATCAGCCCGGCGCTGGCGATCCAGGACAGAAGATGGATGGTCGAGGAGGCGGCGAGGCGGCTCTTGGAATCGTACATCGCGCGCATCTGTTCGGAGAAGGCGGCGGTGTGATGCAGCGCGGCGGGCAGGAAGCGCCCCGCCAGCGCCTCGGCGAAGCGGCTGCCGCGCTGCTGCAGGATGACGAAGGCGGCGATGCCCGGCACCAGCAGCAGCGTGCCGAGGATCAGCCCATCGACATAGGGCGCGGTCGCGGCCGAGGCGCGCAGCTGCGCGATGGCGAGCGCGATGCCGAGCAGCACGAAGACGATCTGCGCCATCAGCTCGGTCGTCACATCGGTGATGGCCGAGGCGAAGGCGAGCGCCGGCGAGACGCCGCGCAGGATCACGGCGCGGGCGCCGATCACGATGCCGCCGAGCTGGCTGAAGGGCAGGATGTCGCCGGCGCTGTCGCGCGTCTGGCGGCCCAGGATGTAGGTCAGCGCGTCGCGCGGATTGTCTTGCGGAATCAGGGCGAGCCACGCCAGGCCCATGAGCGCCACCACCGCGAATCCGGCGACGCAGAGCAGGGCGAAACCGCCGATGCCGACCGAGACGACCGCGGCGAACACCTGGCCCACGCCGATATCGGCGAAGAGCCAGACGAACAGCGCCAGGCCGACTGCCGCTGCGAGGACGACGCCGAGCTTCATGCGCTCAGGCCGCGGCCGGCTTGGGTCCGACGAAGCGGCGGAAGGTGCGGATCATGAAGGGCACGAAGCGCGGCCGCTTCAGCCTTCGGTCGTAGATGCCCAGGCGGCGATCGTTCTCGGCCAGGCAGGTGTCCATCAGCTTGTAGACGTCGATGTCGCCGTCGGTGAGCTGGGAGGCGCCGTTGACGGTGAAATTGTTGTCCTGCTGGCCGTGGCCGACATCGGAGGCGATGCCGATGCGCTCCCAGACGAGGAAGGCCCACACTGCCAGGACCTTCAGCTCGAACCAGGGCCGGCGCCAGAACGGCATGTTGCGGCGGTGCCAGGCGACCCAGTTGACGAAGAAGAGGATGTGGCGGCCCTCCTCATGCACGACCGGCTCGAAAGTATCGACCAGGTCGGCGGGGAAGAAGCCGGACGATTTGGCGGTTTCGAACAGGCCGAAGGCGAAGAAGCTGTCGATGCACTCGCTGTAGCCGGTGACGAGGAACGCCCATTCGGGATCCTTCGGGCGCGGATAGGCGGGCTCGGGCGCCAGCTTGATGCCGTAAGCCTCGACCAGGTTCGACAGCACATAGCGGTGGCGGCGTTCCTCGAAGCCGTTCAGCTCCACCGCCTTGCGCAGCAGCGGATCGGCGATGGCTTCGGCATAGGTGCAGACATTGAGGCCGGCGCGATTCTCGGTCTGCACCGCGATGTCCCAGATCGGCAGCGCGGTGATGCGGTCCTGCGTGGCGGCTTCCAGCTTCGGCCAGTCGATCACCGCCGGGCGGTAGGGGTTGAAGGTGTCCAGCAGCGTCTTACAGAACAGCCGTTTATGCGCGTCGGAGCCGGTGCGGATGGGCCCCTGCGGCACCGCGGGGCCGGTGGGCGTGATCTCGGGGAATGTAAGTGCCGTCATCGTCCAGTCCACTTCGCGCCTGCGAGATTTAAGGCGGCGCCCTCCCGCCGCCAAGGCCCCAAGGATTATTCAGGGAATCGAGTGGCTTGCTTGCAACGGCGACATGGCAGAGCGGCCCGAAACCCGCCAAACCTTCGCCGGAGGCCCAAAGGGGCGTCAGTGCGAGGCGGACCCGATCTCCGTCGCCAGCAAGGTATAATCGCCCCGATGCGCCGCCCTGGATGCCGCAAGCCAGCGCGCCGGATCGAGCATCGTCAGATCCAGCCGGCGCCCGGCATTTTCCGCCAACAGCTTGAGATATTGGACCTGGACCCGGCCGTTGCCCTCGCGGAACGGATGGATGTAGTTGATATCGCCGATAATCGCCGCCGCTTCCCGTGCGAAGCGCGGTCCGTCGAGTCCCTTGAGGCAATTCGCCGAGATCCGGCGGCGATGCACATCGGCCATCCCGGTCGGAATGAACTTGCGAAACTGAAATTGATCGCCGCCTTTCGCCAGTTCAACGCGGCGGACCTCGCCCGCCCAGTCGTAAACGTCCTGAAAAAGATGGCGATGGATGGCGCATCGATGATCGAGATCGAAATCGCCGGATGGGGCGCCCTCGGAAATGCGCTGCGCGACAAGAGCCCTTTCCATTGTCGCCAGCAGCGCTTCGTCCCGCAGTCCGAGTTTGTTGCGCAAAACGCCGGAGCGCGGATAGAGATAGGGGTCGGACCGGCTCACTCTGCCGCGAGCAACGCCACCCGAGCCAGGATGTATGCCCGGCGGCGCGCATGCGGCCAACGCTCGCGTTCGAACATCTCGAACATTTCGATCTGATCGGGGCTCAGCGGATTGCTCTCGATGGCCTGCAGAGTCACGGCCTCCCGGCGCCGGGAACGCGCCGCGGCGACTTCGAGGTCGGTCAACAAGGGCTCGCCGGTCATCGCGGCACCATAGCGCGGCGCACCGATCCTGACCACCACATCAGAAATCCGCGAAGCCGCCCTTGGCGATGCCGGAATTGCGGAAAGCGGCCACCACGCGCGGCGCGACGAGGGCGGCAAGCTCGTCGGCATAGCCATAGCCGGGCGCCGAGCCGGGATAGGGGCCGGTGGCGGGATGGAGGTAAAGCTCGGTCAGCCCGTCGGGCAGGTTCTCGATCAGGCCGAGCACGCGGGCCGGCGTCATCGCTCCGGACCAGGCCAGGCCGAAAACGCGGTCCGGCACGCGCATTCCGGCGGCGCGCAGCCGGGCGCGGGCGAGCATCGCCCAGGGCGCGGTCGCGAGAGCGGAGGGCAGAGCCGCCTTGGGATCGGCCTTGCGCAGCACGGCATGGGATTCCAGCGGCACGCGCATGGCGCGCAGGCCGTGTGCCTTGCCGACGCGCAGGATGGTGGACGCGATGGTCGGGTGCAGGTGGAAATGCTTGTGCGTGTTGGCATGGTCGAGGGCAAGGCCGGTGGCGCGGAAGGCATCGAACTGCGCCGCGATCTCGGCTTCGAGCTGGCGGCGCACCTTGGGGCGGAAGAACATGGCCGCCGCGGCGGCCGCCATGTCGTTGCGAAAGGCGCCCGCGGCATCGACGAGATCGGGGATCTGCGACGGCGGCAGCGTCGGCTTGCCGTCCACCAGCACGATGTGCAGGCCGACGCGCAGGCGCGGCAAGGCGCGGGCGCGCGCCACCGCATCGGCGGCGGCGGGCGCGCAGACCATCAGGCTGGCGGCGGTGAGAATGCCGTAGCTGTGCGCCTGCCCGACCGCGTCGTTCACTTCGACCGCGGCACCGAAATCGTCGGCGGTGACGATGAGGGATTTCATGCTTCGCTCACCCGCCCGATGTCACGGCCCGCGAATGCGGGCCACCCAGGCGACGACCTGTGCGGTACGGCAAGCAAGGGCGCAGCCAATCCTGCAACGGCGAATAGGTTTCAACTGGGCGGCCCGCACGCGCGGGCCATGACAATCGGAGCTCTAGGAAACGATCATGTCTTCGCGGTTGCGCAGGAACTGGAAGAACTCCAGGCCTTCGCGCAGCCGGCGCACCAGCATGTCGCGGCTGGTCAGCATCTCGCCCACGATCTCGGCGATCTTGGACGGGCGGAAATAGAACTTCTTGTAGAAGTCCTCCACCGAATTGAAGATCTCGGTGTGGCCGAGATGCGGATAGTTCAAGGGCGCGATCTGCGTGCCGTCATCGGTCAGAAGATCGACGTCGGAGGCGAACCAGCCGTTCTCCTTGGCCTGCTTGTAGAGGAAGGTGCCGGGATAGGGCGCCGCCAGCGAGACCTGCAGCGTGCGCGGGTTCACGTCCTTGGCGAATTGCAGGGTCTCCTGGATGGTCTCGCGGGTCTCGCCGGGCAGGCCCAGGATGAAGGTGCCGTGCACGATGATGCCCAGCTCGTGGCAATCCTTGGAGAAGCGGCGCGCCACGTCGACGAGCAGGCCCTTCTTGATGTTGTGCAGGATCTTCTGGTTGCCGGATTCATAGCCGACCAGCAGCAGGCGCAAGCCGCCGGCCTTCATGACCTCCAGCGTCTTGCGCGGCACATTGGCCTTGGCGTTGCACGACCAGGTGACGCCGAGCGGCCCGAGCGCGCGCGCCAGCTCTTCCACGCGGGCGTGATCGTCGGTCAGCGTGTCGTCGTCGAAGAAGATCTCCCGCACCTGCGGGAAGTTCTCCTTGAGGTATTTCACGTCCGCCACGACGCGCTCGGTCGTCTGATAGCGGTATTTGTGCCCGCCGATGGTCTGCGGCCACAGGCAGAAGGTGCAGCGCGACTTGCAGCCGCGCCCCGTATACCAGCTCATATAGGGGTGCTTGAGATAGCCGCCGAAATAGTTCTCGACCTTGAGCTGCTTGTAGATCGGCAGCACGGAGGGAAGCTTGTCCATGTCCATCAGGATCTCGCGCTCCGGATTGTGCACGATGGTCCCGGCGGCGTCGCGATAGGAGAGGCCCTTGATGGTGGTCCAGTCGGCGCCTTCGGCGAGTTCCTTGACGGTGAATTCGTATTCGTTGCGGCAGACGAAATCGATGGCCGGCGCGGCCTTCATCGATTCGTCCGGCTCGACCGCGACCTTGGCGCCGATGAAGCCGATCTTGGCGGCGGGATTGAGGGCGCGGATCATGCCGGCGGTGCGCACATCGGACTTGAAGGACGGCGTCGAGGTGTGGATGACGATGAAGTCGTGCGCCTTCACGTCGTCCTCGATGTCCTTGAAGGACAGATTGTGCGGCGGCGCGTCGATGATCTTGGAGCCGGGCACCATGGCGGCGGCCTGCGCCAGCCAGGTCGGGAACCAGAACGACTTCACCTCGCGCTTCATCTGATAGCGCGCGCCGGCGCCGCCGTCATAGCCGTCGAACGAGGGAGCCTGCAGGAAGAGCGCTTTCATACCGACCTCTACAATTGCGACATGGCGCCCGAGGCTTCGACCTCGTAGCGGCTGCCGCGCCAAGCCACCTTCTGACCGAAAAACGACGCCAAGAAAACCGCTATCGATATAGTGTCGCGCAAAGGCAACAGCCAGGCCGGGCCCGACGTTACGCCGAAGGCCTTTTCCACACGCCGTTTGAGGATTAACCGGGCGCCCAGCGCCGCGGCGACGCCGGCGATCCCGGCGGTTCCCAGGCCCAGAAGGCAAAGCGCGGCCAGCGCGAGGGGCAAGGGAAAGGTCACCACGGTTCCGGCATGTGAGCCGGGGCGGAGGATGCGCACCGTGCGGCTCCACCGCAGCTCGTGATGGAACAGATCGGTGAAGCTCTCCTCGGTGCAGCGATGGGAGACGGCCAAAGGCAGCACCGTGATACGCTGGCCGCGACGGCGAATGGCGCGGCCCATCTCGTAATCGTCGGCGAGATAGTTGGCGAAAGCCTCGAAGCCGCCGATCCTGTCGAGCATGGCGCGATCGAGCGCGATGGTCGAGCCGAGGCAGGCGTCCGCGACGCCCCACCAGGTGCCGAAGATCAGATTGGGCAGGAAGTCGTACGTCGTGCCCATCGCCGCCAGCGTCGACCAGGCCGACGCGCCGGCGCGCCCGGTATAGGGACAGGTGACCGCGCCGACGCCCGTCTGCTGCAGTGCGCCCACGACGCGGCGCAGATAATCGCGCGGCACCGAGATGTCGCTGTCGCTCAGCACCAGCACGCCATGCGCGGCGCGCTCGGCCATGTTGATGAGATTGCAGATCTTCGCGTTCGAGCCGTACCGGCGCGCGTCGATCACCAGATCGATCGCGATATGCGCATAGCGCTGGCGCAGATGTTCGACGACGGCGATGGCGGGATCGGACGGGTCCTGCACGCCGAACACGATCTGGATCGGCGCCGGATAGTCCTGGGTCAGGAAGCTGTCGAGGTCTTCTTCAAGCCCGGGCGAATCGAAATGCAGCGGCTTCAGCAGTGTTACCGGCGGCAACTCAGCCGATGCGGGCGGGCGCGCCGCGGCGAAGCGGCCGACCACGCTGGCCGCCAGGAGCGTGAACAGCGCGCCGGCCAGCGACAAGGCAGCCAGCAGCCAACCGACGGACTCAACAACCACGTGCACGTTGCGGCGCTCCGAACCGTCCCAGCCCCCACCAGGACCCGGCAGCATCGCATTTTCGCCCGGGTCCGCGAAAGGCCGGGCAAGATGGATACGACGTTAACGAGGCCGCGCCGGGGCGGCACGAAGAATCGCCGCCCGGACGCGACTTTTTGGCAACGCTCGCGGCACGCGACGCGAAACTGCGACGGCCTGACATCGCCTTGCGTTCCGTCCCTGCCGCGACAGCCGCTGGCCCGGCAGACGAAGCCGGGGCCGGTTCAGTCGTTGCCGCTGGGCGCCGGCGGCGGCGGCGTCGCGGGGACGGGCTGCCAGGGATGGCTGCAGATCGCCACATAGGGATAGAAGCCCGACGGGCTGTCGCAGCGATACCAGTAGCCCGGCACCGGCGTCGGCGCCGCGTTGCCCGGCTCGACAGGGGGCGAGTCCGAATCGTCGGCGTAGTCGTAGTCGTAATACGGCCCGTAGCCATACGCATCCGCATAGGGATAACCGTAGTAGAGCGCCCCCAAGCCGAGCCCGAAGCCGAGGCCATAGCCGAACCCGCCATAGCCATGGCCATGCCCGCCATAGCCGTGGCCGCCATGGCCGCCGAAATGGCCGCCGCCATGACCACCGAAATGGCCGCCGCCGCCACCGAAATGGCCACCGCCACCGCCGTGACCGCCGCCACCGCCGTGACCGCCGGCGGCCTGTGCCGCGCCGCCAAGGGCGGAGAATGTCAAACCCACCGCGAACAGGATCGCTGCGCTCTTCTTCATTGTGTGGCCTCTTTCGCCATCTGAATAACTCGAAAGAGACCTATGAAAGCGCGCCCGGCTATTCAATGCGCTGCGACGAACCGCGACACACTCTTGCGCGGCGGTTTCGCGGCGCCGGCGAGCGCCGCGGAGCGCGCGACACGGCATTCGCGCTGCGGTGCAAAACGCCGGATGCGATACGGCGTTGCGGGCAATGTAGGCGGAACGGTCCGACCGGCGCGGGGACGGCGCAACCGAATATGCGTTGACTCCGATGGCGCGGCATGAGTTTCTTTGTACGTTGTAATCTCCAGGGGGACCGCATGAAGCGCGATACAAAGGCAACGCCGGCCGCAAAGCGGCGCACGAGCCTTGCCGGGGCAACCGCCGTGGTCGTCGGGCTGAGCGCGACGGGGGCGGTCTTCTTCTCGGTCGCCGACACCCAGGCCGCGCCCTATGGCGAGCAGCATGCCGATCGCGGCGACCATCGCGGCTGGAAAGCGCATGGCGACCGTTATTTCCCGCGCACCGTCCAGCGCGACCTGCGCGTGAGCCGCGACGACATCCGCCGGCGCCGCGGCGGGATCGAGTTCGTCAGCAGCGACTATGCCGACGCCCTGAGCACGGACCGCGACGCGGTGGTGCGCGCGCTGGGCCGCAAATATCCCTGGCTCGATGCCGACCGCATCATGGTGCGCGGCGACAAGATTTTCATCGGCAACAGCGGCGGCGGCCCCGCAAGCTTTCCGAAGTTCGAAAACCTGTGCCTCAGCATCACGCTGAATCTCTGCAAGAAGAGCTAGTTCGCGGCGCCTCCGACGGCATGCCGCGTACCGGCGCGGCGGGGGGCGCATGCCAATCGCCGCTTGTCCGGCGCCGGGTCCGCGGACGGCGCCGGATATAGCCTTCGGCCGCCGACGCAGAAAGAATGCGCCATGGAGATGTGCCACAGAGGGGAAGCGGGCGAGGTTCCCGACGGGCAGATCCAGACCGCCTGCTTCGCCAGCAACACGCTGCATCTGGTGCTGCTGCCGACCGAGCAATGCAATTTCCGCTGCACCTATTGCTACGAGACCTTCCACAACAAGAAGATGGCGGCGCCGGTCGTGGCCGGCGTCAAGGCATTGATCGACCACCGCGCCGAAGAGCTCGACATCCTCGAACTCGGCTGGTTCGGCGGCGAGCCGCTGCTGGCGCTCGACATCATCGAGGACATCAGCCGCCACGCGATCGCGCGCGGCGCCGAGCGCAATTTCGCGCTGGGCGCGTCGATCACGACCAACGGCTATTTCCTCGATCCGGCGAATTTCCGGCGCTGCCTCGACAGCCGGATCACCGGCTATCAGATCAGCCTGGACGGCGCCGAGGAGCTGCACGACAAGTCCCGCATGCTCGCCTCCGGCGCCGGCACCTTCCGGCGGATCTGGTCGAACCTGGTGCAGATGAAGGCCGTGCAGGCGGAGTTCATCGCCGTGCTGCGGCTGCATTACAACCCGGAAAACTACAAGGAGCTCGCCCGCTTCGGCCGCACCGTGCGCGAGGAATTCGGCGACGACAAGCGCTTCGCGGTGCTGTTCAAGGCGGTGGAGCGGCTGGGCGGCCCCAACGATTCGGCCATCGCCAAGATGTCGCGCGAACAGCGCGACGAGATCGAGGACTATCTCGCCGACCAGTCGGGAATCCGCAACCGCTACGAAATTCCGCGCAAATATGTCTGCTATGCCGGCAAGGGCAATTCGCTGGTGATCCGCTCGACCGGCGGAATCGCCAAATGCACCGTCGCCCTGCACAGCGACTTCAACGACATCGGAACGTTGCGGCCCGACGGCTATATCGACGCCGACCAGACCAAGTTCCGCCGCTGGATGGCGCCGGTTCTGGAAGGACGGTGGAAGGACGCCCAATGTCCCGTCGCCAGCGTCGGACAGGCGGCGGCGCGCGAGCGCAGCCCCGCGAGCCTCAGGCCCACCGCGCCGGCCTGACATTCGGCGCCGGCGGCGGCGAGACGTCGCGAAGGGGAGCACAAGATACCGACCGGGATCGCTGCAGTGCAGCAGGTTCTTGCAAGGCCTGTATTTGCCGCCGACGCCGGCATGCTCTATCTCCCTGTGCGGGCGAGGAGACGAAGGGGAGCGCGATGGGCCAAGAGACGGCTCTGGTCTTGGGGGCGCTGCTCGCGTTCCAGATCAAGCATTTCCTGGCCGACTTCGTGCTGCAGACCGCCTATCAGGTGCGCACCAAGGGCATCTATGGCCATGCCGGCGGACTGATGCATGCCGGCATCCACATCCTGGGCACGATTCCGGTTCTGGTCTATTGGGGCGCATCGGCCGGGGCGGCGGCGATCGTGCTGATCGGCGAATTCGTCGTGCATTATCACATGGACTGGCTGAAGGCGAATATCGACCGCATCTATCAATGGGGGATGCAGAGCCAGCGCTTCTGGATGCTGTTCGGCTTCGACCAGCTCGTGCACCAGCTCACCTATCTGGGAATCGTGTACGTGCTCGCCGCGGGCATGATCGCCTAGGGCAGGCGCGTCAGCTGCCTTCCGACCACAGCACGCGGTTGAAGAAGGTCTTCATCCGCGCCATCAGGTCCATCTCCACCTGGGCGACGCGGATCGGCTTCTGCGCGATGGCGGCGCGCTCTTCCTCGCGCCGGGCCAGCACATGGCTGAAGCGCTGCAGCAGGTCGGGCGACTTCTTGAGCAGCGCCTCGACCGGGTCCTTGGTGATCTCGAGCGCGCGCAGCCGGGTCAGCGCCGTGACGGTGGCGTTGCGCGGCGCCCCCGTCATCAGCGACATCTCGCCGACCACGTCGCCGGTGGCGAGCACCGCGACCTCGCGCGGATCGTTGTTCTGGCCGAGCACGCTGACGCGGGCCGCGCCTTCGATGATGATGAACATCGACGAGGCCGCATCGCCCTGGGACATCAGATTGGCGCCGCGCGCGAATTCGACCGGCCTGCATCGCCGCGCCAGCTCGTGGCTCTGCTCCTCGTCGAGCACATGGGAAAACAGGTTTGCGTGCTGGAGCGCGGAGCGGATCTCGTTCTCGTCGATCACCAGGTCGATCGCCGGCGGCTGGACGATTTCGATCTGCGACACCGGCATCGGCATGTGGTTCTGCATGGTGACGTCCTGCAGCGCCGTCAGCACGATCGACTTGGCGGAGCCCGGCTCGATCTGGTCGGGGAAGGCATAGAACCGCACCTCGTACAGGACCGCGTCGCTGGTCAGTTCGGTCAGGATCACCGACGGCTCGGGCGTGCGCGACAGGCCGGGCCGGCGCACCGCCTTGAACGCCTCGCCGAGCAGCATGTCGATGACGCGGTCGGCCGGCATGCGGTTGTCGATCGCGATCGTCACCGAGAGGCGCTTGGCGTCGGCCGGGCGGCTGTGGTTCATCACCACGTTCGAGGTCGCGATATGGTTGGGCACCATGACGCGGCGGCCGTCGTCCAGCGCCAGGAAGGTCGAGCGCCAGGTCATGTGGGTGACGCGGCCGTAGATCGGCTCGGGCATCTGGTCCGAATAGACCGTCAGCCAGTCGCCGAGCGAATAGGAACCGTCGAGGTTGATGGCGAGGCCGGCGAACAGGTCCTGGATCGCGGTCTGCAGCGCGATGCCGAGCACGATGGCGGTGGCGCCCGAGGCGGTGACGAAGCCGGTGAAGGAGAAGCCCTCCTCCCACCACAGGCCGATGGACAGGCCGAGCAGGACCAGCGCGACGGTCAGAAGATCCTGGATGAGGGCCGGCGTCTCGCGGCGCAGGCGGCGCTGCAGATAGCCCAGCCAGTAGAAGTGGCGGATCAGCCCGTCCGCGAACAGGGTGACGGCGACGACCAGGGCGACGACGAGGCTATGGTCGATCTCGGTCGCCAGCGCCGGCGCCAGCATGCCTTGCAGCGCCTCCATGCCCCAATAGCGGGCGAGGGCGAGGACGACGAAGGCGACGAGGGACCAGACGATCATTTTTCCGTCATCTTGATCTTGGTGCCGGTCTCGCCCTGGCCGAGACGTTCGAGGAAGAAATGCGCGAGCGGATCGTCGGGACGTTCCTTGGCGAGGGCCGCGAACAAGGCGAGGGCGTCGGCCTGTTCCGCATGGGCGGCCTCATGGGCGCGCCGGTAGCGCGACAGATAGCCCTCGCCATACGCGCCATCGTGCAACGGCTCCCACACGTCGAGCACTTCGGTCTTGCCCTTGAGTATCACCGCCCCGATGGGGCGGAAGGCGATGCCCTCACATAGCATACGCGTCGCGGCGCTGACACAAAGCCTCGTGCCGAAGGTCTTGTTGAGGCCTTCGAGCCGCGAGGCCGCGTTCACCGCGTCGCCCGAGGCGGTGTAGCTGAACTTGTCGCGGGAGCCGAAATTGCCCACCGCCGCGGCCCCGGTATGGGCCCCGATGCGGGTGATGCCGAGCGGAATTCCCTGTGCATTCATCCGCTTACGGAAGTCCTCGGTGAAGCTGTCGAGGTCGAGCATGCAGCGCACGCATTTGGCGGCGTGATCGGCCACGTCGGCGGGGGCGTTGAAGATGGCGAAGACGGCGTCGCCGATGAACTTGTCGACGAAGCCTTCATAGCGTTTCACCGCCGCGGTCATGCCGTCGAGATAATCGTTGAGCAGCCGGCCGACCGCTTCGGAATCCAGGCCCTCGGCCATGGTCGTGAAGCCGGCGATGTCGCTGAACAACAGGCTCATCTCGCGGCGCGCGCCGCCGAGCTTGAGCTTGGAGGGATCGTCGACCAGCTGCTGCACCAGCTCGGGTGCCAGATAGAGCGCGAAGGAATTGTGGATGAACTCGCGCTGGCGCCGCGCCGCGAGGCCGGTGATGGAATCCACCAGCGCGAAGGCGGCGATCAGCGCCAGGGTCGGCGCGACCAGACCGATCAGGACGTCGTGCTGCTCGTAGAGCAGGCGGACGCCGGCATACCACAGCGCGGCCACGAGCAGGACGATGAGGCCGCCGCGCAGCCACAGCGACCGGTTGAGCACGCCGAGGCCGGCGCCGAGCGCCGCCAGGGCGAGCGCGATCAGGAAATTCCCGGACCAGGAAAGCTGCGGCGGCTGGCGATGTTCGATCAGCTGGGCGATGGAATAGGCATGGGTCATGATGCCGGGCATCGTCGCCTTGCGGTTGCCGGGCGCGGCGGCGAACGGCGTGCGGTGCTGATCGACCAAGGTGATGTCGGAGCCGATCAGGACGATCTTGTCCTTGAAGATCGGCGCCGGATAGAACCGGATCGGCAGGCAGTCCGACCAGCCGACGATGCAGGCGGGATATTCGCGGAACGCGCTCTGGTTCTCGCCGGGATCGGCATGCCAGGCGATCGGCACCGCAACGTCGCTTGTCTTCACGCCCAGGATGGACGCCACCTTGCGCGGCACGCTGAGCAGATATTCGCCGGTGGCGCTGCGCAGTCCCGGGACGATCCAGCGCACGGTGTCGGTCTGGTCGGTGCCGACATTGGCGGCGGCGCGCTCATGGGCCGGAACGAAGGCGTTGAGATAGGCGATCTGTTCCGGGCTGGTCTCGCCGCCGGTCTCGAAATAGGAGACGACCAGCGGCGTCTTCAGGGAGCGCAGCGCCGTTCTGAGCGCATCGTCCTTGGCCGTCTCGGTCGGCTGGTCGAACAGATAGTCGAGGACGATGACCTTGGGCCCCTTGGCATCCAGCGCGGTCAGCAATTGCGCCAGGAAGCCGCGGTCGAGGGGGGCGCGATAGGCGAAATGCTCCAGGGTGGATTCCTGCACCGCGACGACGGCGACATTGGCGTCCTGCGGCGCGCTGGGCGAGCGGGTCGCGACCTCCCAGTCCTGCACGAAACGGTCGGCGCTGGTCAGGAAGGAGACGTTGTCCACGGCATACATCGCCAGCAGCGCGACGATGATCGCCGCGGCCGTCGCGGTCGCGCGGTCGAGCGCCTTCTTGTTGCGGGTGAAGCGCGCGAACCAGGCCATCATTTCTTGGGACGGAGCAGCGCCTCCGCTTGCGCCTCGCAGCCCTTCTGGACCATCCAGGCGGCGCGCATGTCGTCATTGGCGAGGCCCGCCGGAGCGGTGGCGACCGCGAGCGCGTAGTCGCTGCCGCCATAGTTCACCACATAGGCGGCGCCGCCATGC
>DASWOE010000124.1:0-12696 GCA_036398875.1 Rhizomicrobium sp. | reverse complement strand
GCTGACCTATGGCGGCGAGGCGGCGGCGCAGTTTCCGCTCGACATCTATGCCGCCTGGTTCCGCAAATTCCTCACCTACTTCGTGCCGCTCGGCTGCTCGCTCTACTTCCCCGTGGCGCTGGCGCTCGGCCGCGACGTCGGCGTGCCCGCCTGGGTCGCGGTGCTGTCGCCGGCGACGGGGTTCGCCTTCCTCTTCGTCGCGCTCGGCGTCTGGGGTTTCGGAATCCGCCACTACACGAGCACGGGAAGCTGAGCCCCGTGCTATACGTTCGCGTATGGCCGAGCCGAAATGGGAGACCTACCGTTCCTTCCTCGCGGTGATGACGGAGGGAAGCCTCTCGGCGGCGGCGCGCAAGCTGGCGCTGACCCAGCCGACGCTCGGCCGCCATATCGACCAGCTCGAAGCCGAGCTGGGGCTCGCCCTGTTCACGCGCAGCCAGTCCGGCCTGATCCCGACGCAGGGCGCGCGCGAATTGCTGCCGCATGCGATGGCGATGGCGAGCGCGGCGGACGCGCTGGTGCGCGCCTCGTCCGGCGCCGATGCGGCGGAGCGCGGCACCGTCAGGCTGACCGCCAGCGTGGTGGTCGGCGCCGAGGTCTTGCCGGCGATCCTGACGGGCTTCCACGAACGGCATCCGCACATCGCCATCGAACTGGTGCTGTCCGACCAGACGCAGGACCTGCTGCGGCGCGACGCCGACATCGCGGTCAGGATGGTGCGGCCGACGCAGGAAGCGCTGGTCGCCAGGAAGATCGGCCGCATCGGGCTGGGGCTGCACGGCCATCGCCGCTATCTGGACAAGCACGGCATGCCCAGGAGCCTGGACGACGTCGTCGCGCATCACACGCTGATCGGCTACGACAAGGAAACGCCCGTGGTGCAGGCGCTCAAACGCATGGGCCTGACGCTGGAGCGCGAGATGTTCGCGCTGCGCACCGATGCGGACCTGGCGCAGCTCGCGGCGCTGCGCGCGGGGTTCGGGCTCGGCGTCTGCCAGCTCGGCATCGGGCGGCGCGATCCCGATCTCGTGCATGTGTTGCCCGGCGCGTTCCGGTTCGAGATCGAGACCTGGCTGGTCATGCACAAGGACATGCGCGGCACCAGGCGCATGCGGCTGCTGTTCGATCACCTGGTCGAGGGCCTCTCGGCCTATGTCGCGACGTCGCGCGTTGGGTGAATAGAGAACCGGCAACGCCGATCTACGGAAAAATCCGGGCACCGCCGTTGCGGCGCATCGTCCAAAGCTATCTCGGACATCGGCGAAACCAACGCGGCCGCATTGTCCACCGCGAAGATCGAGCGCCTAAGCCGCCAGCAGATTGCGCAGCACGTACTGCAAAATGCCGCCGTTCTTGTAGTAGGCGACCTCGTCCAGCGTGAGGATCATCAGGAACAGCGGCATCGCGGCGCTGCGCCCGTCGGGATAGTGCACCGTCGCGCTCACCTTCATCTGCGGCTTGATCTCGCCCGAGAGGCCGGGGATGTCGATCACCTCGCGCCCGGTCAGCGCGAAATCGCGCCGCGTCTTGCCTTCGGCGAAGACGAAAGGCGCCACCCCCATGCCGATCAGGTTGGAGCGGTGGATGCGCTCGAAGCTTTCGGTGATCACCGCGCGCACGCCGAGCAGGCGCGGACCCTTGGCCGCCCAGTCGCGCGACGAACCTGTGCCGTATTCCTTGCCGCCGATCACGACGGTGTCGATGCCGTCCGCCTTGTACTTCGCCGCCGCGTCGAAGATCGACATCGCCTCGCCCGACGACGAACCGTTCGCGAAGTACAGCGTGTTGCCGCCTTCCTTGCCGCTCATCATCTCGTTGCGGATGCGGATGTTCGCGAAGGTGCCGCGCTCCATCAGCTCGAAATTGCCGCGCCGCGCGCCATAGGAGTTGAAATCCTCCTGCCGCACTTGGCGTTCCTGCAGGTAGAGGCCGGCGGGCGAAGCCGCCTTGATGTTGCCGGCCGGCGAGATGTGGTCGGTGGTGATCGAATCGCCGAACAGCGCCAGGATGCGCGCCTTTGCGATCTCCTTCACCGGCTGCGGCTCGATCGTCATGCCTTCGAAGAAGGGCGGGTTCTTCACATAGGTCGATGCCATCGGCCAGTTGTAGGTCTGGGTCTTGGGCGCCTTGACCTTGCGCCAGTTGACGTCGCCCAGGAACACGTCGCCATAGCGCGCCTTGAAGCTCGACGTCTTGATGCCCTTGCGCATCGCCGCCGCGATCTCCTGGCTGCTCGGCCAGATGTCGTTCAGATAGACCGGCTCGTTCTCCCTGTCATAGCCGACCGGATCCTTGGTGAGGTTGATGTTGATCGAGCCCGCCAGCGCATAGGCCACGACCAGCATCGGCGAGGCGAGATAGTTGGCGCGCACCAGAGGATGCACGCGGCCTTCGAAATTGCGGTTGCCCGACAGGACCGCCGCGGTGACGAGATCGGCGCTGGTGATCGCCTCGGTCACGGCGTCCGGCAAGGGGCCGGAATTGCCGATGCAGGTGGTGCAGCCATAGCCGACCAGCTGGAAACCGAGCTTGTCGAGATAGGTGTTGAGGCCCGCCTTCTCCAGATAGTCGGTGACGATCTGGCTGCCCGGCGCCAGCGAAGTCTTGACCCAGGGCTGGACTTTCAGGCCGCGCTCCACCGCTTTCTTGGCGACCAGGCCGGCGCCGACCATGACCGACGGGTTCGAGGTGTTGGTGCACGAGGTGATGGCGGCGATCACGACATCGCCATGGCCGATCGAATGCTGCGTCGCGCCGAGCTTGGCGCGGCGGTTGGCGTCGTCTTCCTTCCTGTAGGTGTTGATCAGCGCGCCGGCGAATTCGTCCGCCGCGCGGTCGAGCGGCACGCGGTCCTGCGGCCGCGCCGGCCCGGCAAGGCTGGGCTCGACGATTTTGAGATCGAGCGACAGCGTGTCGGTGAATTCAGGATCGGCGCTCTTGGCGGTGCGATAGAGGCCCTGGGCCTTGGCGTATTTCTCGACCAGGGCGACGCGCGCCGGCTTGCGCGCAGTCGCCGCCAGATAGCGCAGCGTCTCGGCATCGACCGGGAAGAAGCCGCAGGTCGCGCCGTATTCGGGCGCCATGTTGGCGATGGTGGCGCGATCCTCGAGCGACATGTCGTCGAGGCCGGGGCCGTAATACTCCACGAACTTGCCGACCACGCCCTTCTTGCGCAGCATCTGGGTGACGGTCAGCACCAGGTCGGTGGCGGTGACGCCCTCGCGCAGCTTGCCGGTCAGCTTGAAGCCGATGACTTCGGGGATGAGCATGGAGATCGGCTGGCCGAGCATCGCGGCCTCCGCCTCGATGCCGCCGACGCCCCAGCCGAGGACCGAGAGGCCGTTGACCATGGTGGTGTGGCTGTCGGTGCCGACCAGCGTATCGGGGAAGGCATATTCGACCGCCTTGGCGCCGTCCTTCTCCTTGCGGGTCCACACCGTCTGGGCGAGGTATTCCAGGTTCACCTGGTGGCAGATGCCGGTGCCGGGCGGCACGACGCGGAAATTCGCGAAGGCCTGCTGGCCCCAGCGCAGGAACTGATAGCGCTCCGCATTGCGCTCATATTCGATGACGACGTTCTTCCTGAACGAATCCTTCTTGCCGAAATTGTCGACCATCACCGAATGGTCGATGACCAGATCGACCTCGGCGAGCGGATTGATCTTCTGCGGATCGCCGCCGAGGGTCTTCATCGCATCGCGCATCGCCGCCAGATCGACCACGGCGGGCACGCCGGTCAGGTCCTGCATCAAGACGCGCGCCGGGCGAAAGGCGATCTCGCGATCCGAGGATTTCCTGGCGAGCCAGCCGACCACCGCCTTGATGTCGTCGGCGGTGACCGTCTTGCCGTCCTCGTAGCGCAGCAGATTCTCCAGCAGCACCTTGAGCGAATAGGGCAGCCGCGACGCGCCCTTGAGGCCGTTCTTCTCGGCGGCGGCGAGGCTGAAATAGGCATAGGCCTTGCCGCCCACCGTCATCGTCCGGCGGGATTTGAAGGAGTTGAGGCTGGTCACGGGGGCGCCCTTCGCGAGGATGGTCGGATGGGCGCGGTATTAGTCCCGTTTTCCGCCGAATCCAAGGTCCCGCAACGTCACGGTGGTCGCCGCGCATCGCCCGTGACAGACTGCCGAACAACAGGGGGACGGAGCCATGGGCGCAGAACACGTCCGGGTCGAGCGCGACGGCGGCATCACCACGATCATCCTGGACCGCGCGCAGGCGCGCAACGCCGTCGATCGGCCGACCGCCGATGCGCTGGTGAAGGCGTTCCTGGCCTTCGAACACGACAACGACCAGAAGGTCGCGGTGCTGTGGGGCGCGGGCGGGACCTTCTGCGCCGGCGCCGACCTCAAGGGCATGAGCGAGGGCCGCGGCAACCGCCTGACGGCGCCCAGCCAGCATTTCGATCCCCATTCCGGCGATGCGCCGATGGGTCCCACGCGGATGCAGCTGCTGAAGCCGGTGATCGCCGCGGTCGCGGGCCATGCGGTCGCGGGCGGGCTCGAACTCGCTTGCTGGTGCGACCTGCGCGTCGCCGAGGAGGATGCGGTGTTCGGCGTGTTCTGCCGCCGCTGGGGCGTGCCCCTGATCGACGGCGGCACGGTGCGCCTGCCGCGCCTGATCGGCCAGTCGCGCGCCCTCGACATGATCCTCACCGGGCGGCCGGTCGGCGCCGCGGAAGCACTGGCCTGGGGGCTGGCCAACCGAATCGTGCCCAAGGGCGAGAGCCGCCGCGCCGCCGAAGACCTGGCGCGCGAGATCGCGCAGTTTCCGCAAATCTGCATGAAGGGCGATCGCGCCTCGGTCCATGGGCAATGGGACCACGACCACCATCACGCGATGATCCACGAATTCCGATACGGCACCGCAACGCTGCAGACCGGCGAATCGCGCGCCGGCGCGGCGCGCTTCGCGAGCGGCAAAGGCCGCGGCGGACGGTTCGACGACATGTGAGCCGCGTCGCGGCCGCGGCGCAGGTCCCAAATTCGCCCCATTCCCGGACTAGGGAATCGCCGGGGGCAGGTCGGACACGGCATGCCGGGCGGCGAAAACACAAGAAGGCGTTCGATGCCCTGGCGAGGGATTGCGTTCGCGGCGATCGTGCTGCTGGGGTGCGCCGGACCGGTCCTTGGCCAGGCCGACATCGGCGCCAGGCTGTCGGTCGATCGGCTGGGCGATGTCGAGACCGGCATCTATGCGGTCAGCAACGGCGCCAGCTTCTCGCTCAACCGCTATGACGACAAATTCCTGATGCAGTTCGCGGGCGATCCCGAGATATACGTGCTCTATTCCGACAACGGATCGCTGGGCGGGCGCATCCTGCGTTACGATTCGGGCGAGACCGCGCTTGCCATATCCGGCTGGGGCGCGGTGACCGTCTATACCGACGCGCAGCCCGCCGGCCTGCCGGCGGATCGCTCCGCCGGGAGCGAGACGCCGGTGCTGCATTTCGTGTCGCTGGGCGAGATGCAGGAGGCGGCGGCCGACGAAGGCACGCACCTGTCCTACACGCGCGGGCTCAACATCGGTTTCGACGCCGACTGGAGCGCGCTGGTCACCGACATCAACCTGCGCAAGCAGACCTTCGACACGATGCAGAACGCGGCGCGCGGCATCGACCGCTTCGCGGCGACGCCGGCGGGACGCGCGGCGCTGGGCGCCCGGGTGGAGAACGTGCACATCGTGATCGGCGGCAAGCCGCAGATCGTGCTGCACGGCCGCACCCTTCTCGTTACGTTTTCCCCGTCGCGCGGCTTTGCAGGCCGCGCCTCCAGCCACGGCATCGCGCGCGCGCTGGGGCGGATGTTCTCGGTGCCGACGGCGGGTTAGCCCGGCTCGAAGCCTTCCGGCGCGAGCTCGAAGGTCGAGAAATCGAAGCCCGGCGCAACGGTGCAGCCGACCAGCGTATAGGCGCCGAGCGCGCGCGCGCTTTGCCAGGCGCGCGGCGGCACGACGAGCTGCGGCTCCTCGCCCTTGGCGATGCGATTGCCCAGCACATGCGCGACGGCCGGCCCGCGCAGCGGCGCGATCGACAGCGCCAGCGGGCTGCCGCGATAGAAATGCCAGACCTCGGCCGCGTCGATGCGGTGCCAGCGCGACAGCTCGCCCGCCTTCAGCAGGAAATAGATCGCCGTCGAATGGGCGCGGCCGCGGCCGCCGGCGCGGGCGTCGCGGAAGACCTCGCGATAATGGCCGCCTTCGGGATGGGGACGCATCTTGAGCAGGCGGATGATCTCGCCGGCCTCGTCCGTGCGGCTCACGCGCCGCGCTCGATGCTGACCTGCTGCGGATAGAAGGCGAGATGATCCTCGATGGCGGCCATCGCGGGATAAGGCGCCTCGTAGCTCCACACCGCATTGGCCGCGCGCGTGCCGGCGGCGGCGAGATCGAAATAGCTGGCATCGCCCTTGTAGGGGCAATGCGTCTTGTGCGCGGTGGGCGCGAAATGCGCCATGACCGCGTCGCCGCGCGGAATGTAGAGCACGGCCGGATAGGTGGATTCGCGCAATTCCAGCGCGTGACGCGTATCGGCGACCACCGCGCCGGCGAAGCGCACCACGACGCGGTCGGACACAGGCGTTATCGTGATCGGATGGTCCGGGCCGGGCAGCTTCATGCCGCCGTTTTAGCAGGCGCGAGCGGAGCGGCAAACAGGCTGCGCGCCCCGCGTGCCACCAAAACGCGCATGCCAGCCGCGACGGAAAGACAATCCGCCAGCGCGTTGTGGGTCTGGCCGATGAAGGGCACGCCGAGCCTGGGCCCGATATCGCAGGAATGCAGTCCCCGGATGTCGATGCCATTGGCGCGGAACCAGGGGCGCGAATCGCGGAATTCCGGCGTGCGGGGGTAGGCCTTCAGGCCGTAGAGCCGCAGATTCTCCTCGAACACCCATTCGTCGCGCCCGAAAGCCGAACACACCGCGCCGTCGGCGAAGGCAAGGAAGTCGCCATAGGCCTCGGCGAAGTCGCGGCCTTGCGTTCGCAGCGTCGCCGTGGTGATGCCGGTGAGCCGTTCCAGATAGGGCGACAGGCAGGCATTGATGCGCGGCCGAACGAAGGCGTCGAAGCGGTCCAGGACCTCCAGCGTCAGCGGATCGACCCTGACCGCGCCGATCTGCACCACCTCGCGGAACTCGCCGGGGCGGAGCCAGCCATGGCGCATGGAGCCTTCCCAGGCGGTGAATTCCAGGTCGAAGACGATGCCCAAGCCGGTTCCTCGAATCGGTGGAAATCCGTTATACGGGGTATGACGAATCGAACGTGAGCCATAATTAATACAATCTTAAGACCCCGGGGCAGACCGTAGAGTCCGCCTTATTCCAGAGCGAGAGGCTCGATCATGGCCGCACGCGCAACTCCGTTGTTCGACGTCACGCCCGCGCCGGAGCCCATCGCGGCGCCGCGGCCGGGCCGCACCCTGACGCACCTCGCCCGGTTGCATGACGAAGCGGTCGAAACCGCCCGGCTCGCCAACCTCCTGGGCCGTTCGCTGCATGCCACGGGCGCGCTGGCCGCCCTCGCCGTCATCGCCATCGTTGCGAGCGCCACCACGGCCGCGCCCGCGATCGCCTGGGCGGCGCTGGTGGGCCTGGCCTGCGCGGCGATGCTGCGCAGCTATCGGCACGCCATCGGCCAGCCTTTCGAGCGCGCCGCGTTGCAATGTTTTGCAAGCGATCTGCATGCCGGCCTGCTGTATGCCGGCTTTGCCTGGGGCGCGGGCGCCTTTCTGGTCCTGCCGGAACCCACTGCCGCAATCGCGGTCGTGCTGTTTGCCGCGGCACCCTGCGTCGCGATCGCTGTGTTGTTGCGCGAACGCCGGGCCGCCGTGCTTTTTGTTGCGCCGACGGCGGCGCTGGCGTCATTGGCCTGCCTGCTGCGGCCCGTCAGCGGCGGCGCGGCGGCGGCCGGTTTCATCCTGCTCGTCTGCGCGGCGACCGCTTTCGCCCTGCAATGGGCGTCGCGCGCGCGGTCGGCGGCCGACACGATCGCGCTGCCCCGCAGCCTGATCGCCTCATAATTATCACAAAGCAGCGGTTTTCCGGCGCAAGCGGGGCGGATAGTCTCCGCCACCGCTTCGCGATCGCGCCTTGCGCCGGTCGCCTCCCGCTTCGAGGCCCTCCATGTCGCTTGCTCCATCGGACGATGCCGCTCACGTCACGCGCCGCAACGAGGCCGACGCGGCGGAACGGCTGAAGGCCGGCGCCGCGCTGCCGCAAGAGCCGGCCGCGCGCGCCTTCTACGCTTCGCTGTTCGGCCACGCGGCCCCGGACGACATCAACCGCTACACCCCCGAAGGGCTTGCCGCGCTGGCGCGCATCGTCGAGGCGCAAGTGGCACAGCACCGGCCGGGCGCCAGCGAGGTGGCGCTGTTCTGCGCCCGCGACCAGGACAAGGCCTATGGCGAGAACGACTATCTGCTGATCGCGGTGAACGACGACAAGCCGTTCCTGTTCGATTCGCTGATCGGCGACGTCACCGCGGCCGGCGGCCGGCTGCGCGCGGTGTTCCATCCCATCCTGCAGGCCGATGGCCGGGCCGTGAGCGTGATCGTCCTGGCATTGGAGCCGGTGCTGAGCGAGGCGCGGCAGGCGGCGATCGTGCACAGCGCCAGGGCGACCTTCGCGCAGGTCGCCGTGGTGGTGCGCGACTGGGGGGCGATGAAGGCGCGGCTGGGCGCGGCCGTCGCGGACCTGACGGCGCACCCGCCGAAGGTCAGCGCGGACGAGCTGGCGGAAAGCGTCGCGCTGCTGGAATGGATCGGCGACAACCATTTTACCTTCCTGGGCGCGCGCGACTACGATTTCGATCCCGCCGGCGAGGGCGCCCTGGTGCCCGCGGCGAACACCGGCCTTGGCGTGCTGAGCGATCCCGACGCGCGCGTCATCCGCCGCGGGCCGGATCGCGCCGCGCTGACCGCGCCGGTGCGCGCCTTCCTGACCGCGCCCGCGCCGCTCATCATCACCAAGTCGAACGAACGCAGCCTGGTGCATCGCCGCGTCCAGATGGACTATGTCGGCGTCAAGCGCTTCGACGGCGCCGGCCGGCTTCTGGGCGAGCGGCGCTTCGTGGGCCTGTTCACGTCGGGCGCCTATAGCCGCAGCCCGACCGAGATTCCGCTGCTGCGCCGCAAGGTCGCGAACGTCGTCACCCGCGCCGGCCTGCCGGCCGCCAGCCATGACGGCAAGGCGCTGGCGCACATCCTGGACACCTATCCGCGCGACGAGCTGTTCCAGATATCCGAGGACGATTTGTTCGCCATCGCGCAGGGAATCCTGCGCCTGGGCGAGCGGCCGACCGTGCGCGTGTTCCTGCGCTTCGACCGCTTCGATCGTTTCGTCTCGGCGCTCGTCTTCGTGCCGCGCGACCGCTACGACACCCATGCGCGCGAGCGCATCCACGAGATCCTGGCCAAGGCCCTGCACGGCCGCCTGTCGGCCGCGACGCCGACGCTCGACGATTCGGTGCTGGCGCGGGTGCACTACATCATCGGCCGCGACGAGGGCGCGCGGCCGCCGGTCAGCGTGCAGCATCTGGAAGAGCAGATCCGCGCCGCGATCCGCACCTGGGACGACGGCCTTGCCGAGGCCATGCAAACCGTTCACGGCGAAACCGAAGGCATGCGGCTGACGCAGGAGCGCCAGGCGCATTTTTCGGCCGGCTATCGCGGCTCCTTCAGCCCGATGGAAGCGGTGCACGATCTGGACGAGATCGCCGAGCTCGCGGGCATGGAGAAGGGCCTGCGCCTGCACGCGCGCGTCTATCGCCGCAACAGCGATGCGCACAACGCCTTGCGCCTGAAGCTTTACACGATGGGCGGCGTGCTGCCGCTGTCGATGTCGCTGCCGATCTTCGAAAACCTCGGCTTGAACGTGATCGCCGAGGATTCCTTCCCCCTGACGCTCAAGACCGGCGACGGCTGGACGCACGAGGCCAGCGTGCTGGACTTCACGATGGAGCGCGCCGACCAAGGCCCCGCCGATCTCGCCAGCATAAAACCTCCCCTGGAGGATGCGTTCCATTCCGTGATCCTGGGCAAGGCCGAGAATGACGGCTTCAACCGCCTGGTGCTCGGCGCCGGCCTTGCCTGGCGCGACGTGACGATCCTGCGCGCCATCGCGAAATTCCTGCGCCAGGCCGGCTTCTCGTTCAGCCAGGACTATGTCGAGCAGGCGCTGGCGCGCAATCCCGATCTCGCCGGCCTGCTGGTCGCGCTGTTCCATGCCCGCCACGATCCGGCGCTGGGCGACCGCGAGGCGGCCGTCGGCGCGGTCGCCAGGCGCATCGAGGCCGCGCTCACCGATGTCCAGAGCCTGGACGACGACCGCATCATCCGGCGGCTGCGCAACGTCATCGACAACGTGCTGCGCACGAATTTCTACCAGGCGGGCGGCACCAAGCCCCATGTCGCGCTCAAGCTGGACAGCCTGGCGCTGGACGGCCTGCCGCTGCCGCGGCCGCATGTCGAGATCTTCGTCTATGCGCCCGAGATGGAGGGCGTGCATCTGCGCTTCGGCACAATCGCGCGCGGCGGCATCCGCTGGTCGGACCGGCGCGAGGATTTCCGCACCGAGATCCTGGGCCTGGTGAAGGCGCAGCAGGTCAAGAACGCGGTGATCGTGCCGGTCGGCGCCAAGGGCGGCTTCTATCCCAAGCGCATCGGCGTCGGCGCGACGCGCGAAGCGATGCAGGAGGCGGGCATCGCCGCCTATAAGATGCTGATCGACGCGCTGCTCGACGTCACCGACAATCTGGGCGCCGACGGCAAGGTGCTGCCGCCGCCGGACGTCGTGCGTTACGACCATGACGATCCCTATCTCGTCGTGGCGGCCGACAAGGGCACCGCCACCTTCTCCGACATCGCCAACGGCATCGCGCAGGGGCGCGGCTTCTGGCTGGGCGACGCGTTCGCCAGCGGCGGCAGCCATGGCTACGACCACAAGAAGATGGCGATCACGGCGCGCGGCGCGTGGGAGGCGGTGAAGCGGCACTTCCGCGAGCTCGACGGCCGCGACATCCAGAGCCAGCCCTTCACCGCGATCGGCGTCGGCGACATGTCGGGCGACGTGTTCGGCAACGGCATGCTGCTGTCGCGGCAGACGCGGCTGCTGGCCGCCTTCGACCACCGCCACATCTTCCTCGATCCCGATCCGGATCCGGCGAAAAGCTGGGCCGAGCGCCAGCGGCTGTTCGACCTGGCGCGTTCGAGCTGGGCGGACTACGACAAGGACCTCATCTCCCCGGGCGGCGGCGTCTTCGCGCGCAGCGCGAAGGAGATCGCCCTGACGCCGCAGATGAAGGCGGTCGCCGGCGTCGCGGCGGACAGGCTGTCGCCGGGCGAGCTGATCAACGCGCTGCTGAAGGCGCAGGTCGATCTTCTGTTTTTCGGCGGCATCGGCACCTTCATCAAGGCCGCGACCCAGAGCAATCTCGATGCCGGCGACCGCGCCAACGACGCGGTGCGCGTCGATGGCGCGCAGGTGCGCGCGCTGGTGATCGGCGAAGGCGCCAATCTGGGCGTCACCCAGCCCGGGCGAATCGAATATGCGCGCCGCGGCGGGCGCATCAACAGCGACGCCATCGACAATTCGGCCGGCGTCGATACCTCCGACCACGAGGTGAATCTCAAGATCCTGCTGGGCGGGCCGCAGCGGCGCGGCGAACTTTCGGACCAGGCGCGCGACGCGCTGCTGAACGCGATGACCGACGACGTCGCGGCGCATGTGCTGAAGGACAATTACGACCAGACGCTGGCGCTGAGCGTGGCGCAGAGCCGCGCCGCGAAGGACCTCGACGCCCATGGCCGCTATATGCGCGACCTGGAGCGGCGCGGGCGGCTCGACCGCGCGGTCGAATTCCTGCCCGACAACGCCGATCTGCAGAAGCTCGAGAACGAGAACAAGGGGCTGACGCGGCCCGAACTGGCCGTGCTGCTGGCCTATGCCAAGCTCGATCTCGACGCCGAGATCGCCGCCAGCGACCTGCCGGACGATCCGGCCTTCGCCTCGGTGCTCGCCGGCTATTTCCCGCCGGCCGCGGTGGAGCGCTTTCCCGAAGCGCTCGAACAGCACCGGCTGAAGCGCGAGATCGTCTCGACCGTGCTCGCCAACCGGCTGGTCAATCTGGCCGGCCCCGTCTTCGTCGCCCGCATGAAGGAGATGTCGGGCACCACCGGCGACCATGTCGCGCGCGCCTTCGCGGTGGCGGAGGGCGCCTTCGGCCTCGCCGCGCTCAAGTCGCGCATCGACGCGCTCGACGGCAAGGTCGATGCGGCGGCCCAGATCGCGATGTATGCGGACATCGCGGAGATCCTGCGCCGGCTGGGCCTGTGGTTCATCACCAATGTCGCGGCCAATGCCGACCTGGCCTCGACCATCGCGCTGTATCGCGCCGGCGTCGAATGCCTGCGCGGCACGTTCAATTCGCTGGTCTCGCCCTATGAGGCGCGCGACACCGAGGGCCATATCCAGAAGCTCGTCGATGCGGGCGTGCCGCTGGACGTCGCCGAGGACGTCGCGGTGCTGCCGCTGATGAGCGGCGCGCCGGAGATCGCGCAGCTGGCGCGGGCGCGCGGGCTGAGCGTCGATCTCGTCGCGGGCGCCTATTTCGCCGTGGGGGCGGTTGTCGGCACCGACCGGCTTCGCGGCCTGGCGGCGCGCATTTCGGCAACCGAGCACTGGGACCGGCTGGCGATCCGGCG
>DASWOE010000123.1:0-6927 GCA_036398875.1 Rhizomicrobium sp. | reverse complement strand
GAGATCGCGCGACGCTATTTCCAGCTCCCCGCCGATGTCGAGTGCCAGGTCGCGGAGGGCCGCGCCTTCCTCGCCCGCACGCGGCGGCGCTTCGATGCCATCGTGCTCGACGCTTATGACGGCAGCGAAATTCCCAGGCAGTTCCTGGCGCCCGGCTTTTTCGCGCTGGCCAAGGCGCGGATGGCGCGGCGCGGCGCGATCCTGCTGATGAACGTGATCGTCGCGGACGACGCCGACCGCACGCCCGACCGCATCGCCCGCGCCATGGGCGAGAGCTTCCGCCATGTGCGCCTTCTGGACTGCGACGGCTGGATGGACCGCAACGCGCTGGTCATGGCCGGCGCCGTCGCCGGCGCGGCGCGGCCCAAGCTGCTCCTCAAGCCGGAACGCTGCGCCCGCCAGATCGCGCGCGAGCTCAAGGACTTGGTGTTCCGCGCGCGCCGCGACTAGGCTTGCGCCATGCTGCTCAAGAAGCGCTCGTTCTCGCTCGCCGGCCACCGCACCTCGGTGGCGCTGGAACCCGAGTTCTGGGCCATCCTGGACGCGGACGCCCGCCAGGCGGGCACGAGCCTCGCCGCCCTGGTGGCGCGCGTCGATGCCGGCCGCGCCGAGCGCCCGCTTGCCGGCGCGCTGCGCCTGCATGCCCTGGCGAGGGCGAAGTCCGGCGGCTAATCTGCCGTCACGCGCCTGTCGCAAATGCGCAATAGGCGGGGTGGGCGAGACCACACAGGGGTTGCCATGATCACGCTTTATCACGCGCCGCGTTCGCGTTCCTCCCGCATCATCTGGCTGCTGGAGGAGCTGGACGTCGACTACAAGATCGAGCTCGTGTCCATTGCGCGCCAGGACGGCACGGGCGCGCCGGCGCCCGACAGCTATGCCGCCATCAACCCGCTCAAGAAGGTGCCGGCGGTCAAAGTGTTCGACGAGGTCGTCTACGAATCGGCCGCGATCTGCCTCTATCTGACCGACAGCCATCAGAAGAAGGAAATCGGCCCCCTGCCCGGCCACAACAACCGCGCCGAATATGTCCGCTGGCTGTTCTTCTATGCCGCCGCGGTCGAGCCGGCGGCAGTGGCGCGTTTCAGCGGTTGGGACAAGGAGAAGCCGACCGGCTTCGGCAGCCTCGACGTCATGGAGAAGGTCATTTCCGACCAGCTCGAGAAGACGCCTTACATCCTGGGCGGGGAATTCTCCGCCGCCGACATTCTCTTCGGCTCGACGCTGCAATATTTCAAGGGCACGCTTTTCCCGGCGCGCAAGCACTATGACGACTATGTCGCGCGCGTCGCGGCGCGGCCGGCTTACGCCCGTGCCCAGGCGAAGGACAACGGCTGATTTCATGGCCGAGATCGTCAACCTCCGCCGCGCCCGCAAAGGCAAGGCCCGCGATGCGAAAGCGGCGGAGGCCGACGCCAACCGCATCAAGCACGGCGTGGCCAAGCCGATCCGCGAGCTCGCCAAGGCGCGCGCGGAAAAGGACAAGGCGGCGGCGGACGCGCACAAGCTGGACGGGAAGCTCTGACATGCGCAGTCGCAAGCTACCGGCTTCGCGCGCCGGCGGCGTCCTTCTGCGAGACCGTCAGGGTCTGTTCGTAGCTTGCCGCGATCGATTTGAGCGCGGCGCCGTTTTGCTTGCGTGTCGCTGCCGAGCAGACGGGCCCGTCGATCGTGCTGGCGAAATCGCGGTGCACGGACAGCGTGTCGCCCTGAAGCGTCCAATGGGCGGTAAATCGCAGCGATGCCGTATGGATATCGGTATCGGCGGGTACGCCGTCGAAATGCATCCCGGCGGGCAGATGCAGGGCCAGATCCTCGGACGCTTGCGCGCTCAGGCAGAGGATGGGCGCGTCATCCTTGAGCGATGACGGCGGCTGGAACGGCCCCATCGGTCCGTCTCCCGAAAGGCCCAGCAGGCGCAGACCGCCGGGGATATAGAACGGCGTGGAATCGCTCAGCTTGTCGGCCCAGCCCGGCGAATCGAAGGTGCCGGCGATGGAATAGCTGGGTGCAACGTCCATGGGCGCACCGACGTCAAAAGTGCCCGTAGCGTTGGTGTAGCCGAGGCTCGCGAGTTGCCGCGCCGCGGCCACGTCCGGCCCGACATTCTGTATGCCCGCGCCGATGGTGCGCAGCAGGATCGTATAGGGGCCGGTCGCCGTCGTGGTCGTGGTTCCCGACAGGCTGCCCTTGACGTCCAACCGCGCATCGGTCTTTACCGCGATGGTGGCGAGGCCGGCCGGCACGGAGGGCAGCGTGGCAAGTCCCGCCCCCTGCTCCAGCGCGCGCACGACGGGCTTTCCGTACTCCTCCAGCGGCAGGACGCCGAACGGCGCCACCATGACGCTGCTGTCCAGGTACAGATCGAACTCGGGCACCCAATTGATGACATGGTCGAGCGTCGCAAAGGTCGGCACTTCAGAAAGCGTGTAGGCGTTGCCGCTGTTGATCAGCAGCGACTCGCTCTCGATGTCCTTTGCCTTCAGCAACGCGCCAAGAAGCACGACATGGTCCTTGCAGTCGCCATAGCCATTGGCGATCACGGCGTCGGGGTCGTGCGGCACGAACGAACCCCGGCCGAGTTCGATCGCCACATAGCGGACATGGCGGCTGACCCAGTCGTAGAGCGCCTTGGCCTGATCGCGGCGGCCGTCGATACCCTTCGTGATCGCGTCCGCGAGCGCCGCGACTGTCGGCGTGACCTTCATCCGAGGCTTGGAAACATCCGCATAGGCGCGTCCGAGCTCCGCATAGTCCTTGAAGCTCGAAACGAAGACGCGCGGCTCGCTGTCGATGGGAGACACCGGCCGCAGTTCCGGGTCCAGCGGGGCGGGGGCCGCGTAGTGCCAGCCGTAGACGACCTTGCCGGCGACCTCGGACCGGTCGATATCGACACCGTGACTTTCCGCATAGAGGGGCAGCGATTTCGGCGCGGCAATCGTCTCGCGAACGTCTTCATAAGCGACCGTGCGCGGATAAATTTCGCCGTACCAGTAGGCCCCGGGGAAATAGGGCACTTTCGAAACCACCGTCACCGAATAGACCGCGACGTCGCCCGCGGCGAGTTGGGGGAACACGATCACCTTCGCGCGAAGCTGGGTGATGGCCGCCGCGGTGCCATTGGGCATCTGATCGTAGATCGCCGCCGGGGCGACGGGGATCATCGACCCGTCCGGCTTGAGCGTGTGTGCGTCATCGACGACCAATTCCTGGGTTGAGGAATCGTATTGAACCGATGTCTGGCCGAGCCTTGCCGCCGCCGCGGCCGTGTTCGCCCTGATCTCCGCGTGGATTTTCTGCGACCAGGTTCCGTCGGCAGAGACCGCGATATCGTTTGTCAGCAATTTGACGACCGTGGCCGGCACGGCGGCGACCGCTGCCGTCGATATCAGACCGAGAACCGCACCGGCGACGGCGCCGACAGCGCTTTTCAGAACACGCGACAGCACGGCTCCGCTCCAAATATCGAAGAAAGACACTAGAGTGGTTTCCCTGCTGCAATTGCAAGGCGTAAATTATTCGGCACAATCGCGAGACCATGATTGCAAGCGCGTCGATAACCATGATGCCCAGCCGATGACCGCGCAGGCCGGCGGCCCCCTTTGCGGCATCCTCGTGGTCGATCTCACGCGCGTGCTCGCCGGCCCTTACGCCGCGCTGATGCTGAACGAGTTCGGCGCGCGGGTGATCAAGGTCGAGCCGCCGCGGACCGGCGACGACAGCCGCCATATCGGCCCCTTCGTGAAAACGCCGTCGGGCAAGACCAAGTCCGGCTATTTCATGAGCGTCAACCGCGCCAAGGAATCCATCGCGCTCGATCTCAAGGCCGCCGGCGACCGCGCCGTCTTCGAGGCGCTGCTGGCCCGTGCCGACGTGCTGATCGAGAACTATCGCGGCGGCACGATGGAGAAGCTCGGCTATGGCTATGAACAGATCAAGGACCGCTATCCCAGGCTGATCTATTGCGGCGTTTCCGGCTTCGGCCATACCGGGCCTTACGCCAAGCGGCCGTCCTACGACATGATCGCGCAGGCGATGGGCGGGGTGATGAGCCTGACCGGGCATCCCGACTCGCCGCCGACCCGCGTCGGCACTTCGACCGGCGATCTGTCCGCCGGACTGTTCGCCGTCGTCGGCATGATCGCGGCGCTCTACGACCGCAAGACGACGGGCACGGGCCAGAAGGTCGATATCTCCATGCTCGATTCCCAGGTCGCTCTGCTGGAGAACGCGATCTCGCGCTATGTCGCGACCGGACAGGCCCCGGGCCCGCTCGGCTCGCGCCATCCCTCCATCGCGCCCTTCGCCGCCTTCGCCACCAAGGACGGCCACATCGCCATCGCCGCCGGCAATGACGACCTGTTCGCCCGCGTGGCGCGCGTCCTCGGCCGCGAGGACCTGACCCAGGACCCGCGCTTCACCACCAATCCCAAGCGCGTGCAGAACGTCGAGGCGTTGACCGAAGAGCTGGAAGTCGCGCTGTCGGCCCACAGCTCGCAGCACTGGCTCGCCGCGCTCGACGAAGCGGCGGTGCCGTGCGGCCCGATCAACAATGTGGCGCAGGTGATGGCCGACCCGCAGGTCTTGTCGCGCAACATGATCATCGAGACGCTCGATCCCGATCTGGGCCCTATCCGCATGCAGGGCAATCCGGTGAAGCTCTCGGCGCACCCCGATCCGAAGACACGCGCCCATGCGCCCGAACTCGACGAGCATCGCGCCGCGATCCTGAAGGAACTCGGACTGGATTGAACCCGCGCCTCAAGACTTGGCGGCCGCATTGCCAAGCTATCGGTGTTGTGTTCCTGTACGCGAGTTCAATTCAAGGCAATGTCTTTTCTTGCCTTATTCTTTCCGCCATAGAAACTGACGAAGCCGTCCGGGCGCGCAATCGCCAGCAGGCCGCCGGCGGAAGAGATCGGCCTTATCTGACCTGAGGGGGACCCCATGCTCGAACTGCGACCCAATTGCGAACACTGCGGCAAGAGCCTGCCGCCCGGATCCAAGAACGCGCGCATCTGCTCGTTCGAAGTCACCTATTGCGCGACCTGCGCGGACGGCGCGCTCAAAGGCAAATGCCCCAGTTGCGGCGGCGAGCTTGCGGCGCGTCCGGTGCGGTCCAAGGCCCTTGCGGCGCGTTACCCGGCCAAGAAAAAGAGTGCCGCCAAGCCGCGCGAAGCGGCCGCCTGAACGACCGCAGAGCGTTGCCGGAATGTGGCTCTAGATTCTTGAATTGTCGCGCTCCAGGGTCCGAAGCCGCGAAGCGGAAGACGACGATGCTCGAACTGCGCCCCAATTGCGGCGGCAATCTGGTGCCGCGGCCGATCCGCCCGCCGGGGATGCTGGCGAAGTTTCCCGCCTCGACCCGGCGCGTGCTGAAGCCGCAGGGCTGCCCGAAGGCCGCTTGAAGGCTGGGAACGGCCGGGCCGTTCTGCCAAATTTGCGCCATGTACACCGTGGTCAACATCGTCCTCGGCCTGGCGCTGGCCGGCCTTCTGGCCGGCGGCGTCGCGCTGTTCGCCATTGCGCGCCAGGACGACAGCCGCACCGGCCAAGTCATCGGCGCGACCTGCGTCGTCGCGGCGATCCTGGCCTTCGCCTGGCTGAGCGGCGGACATCATTGGCTGTAGGCATCTTGCCAGCGGCGCCGTCCTCTGCTGTCGTCGTGCGTTAGCGCTCACATGGAGGGAGGCCATCCATGGCCGCGTACAGAGCCTTAAGGGCCGCCGCGATGCTCGTTCTGCCGGCGCTTGTCGCCGCGGCGGCGCCGTCGCCGAACGGACCCGTCGGCATCTTCACGGGCCAGACCGACATCGGCAGCGTGACGCCGCCCGGCACGGCGATCTTCGATCCGGCCACAGGCGTCTATACGCTGACCTCCGCCGGCGCGAATCTGTGGTACCGCGAGGACGATTTCCACTTCGTCTGGACGAAGATGTCCGGCGACGTCGCGCTCCAGGCCGACGTCACATGGCCGCCCGCGACCTATGGCCACGATCCGGTCGCGCATCGCAAGGCGCTGCTCATGTTCCGCCAGACGCTCGATCCCGACGGCGTCTATGTCGATGTCGCGCCCCATGGCGACGGCACGACGGCGCTGCAATACCGCCGCGAGCGGGGCGCCAATGCGCAGGACATCGAGCTCAATCTCGGCGCGGCGAAGACGGTGCGGCTCGAAAAACGCGGCGACAGGGTGACGATGCTGGTCAGCTTCCACGGCGAGGCGCCGCACCGCGTCGGCGCGACCATCAAGCTGGATCTCGCGGGCGCGTTCTATGCCGGCCTGGGTCTCACCTCGCATGACGCGGCCACCAGCGATGTCGTGCAGTTCGCCGATTTGAAGCTCGAACCGCCCGCGCCGCTGCCCGTGGCCCGGCCGACGACCTGGTCGACGCTGCAGGTGATCCAGACCGAGGACCCATATCGCCGCGCCATGATGATCCGCACCGACCGAGGCATCTTCGAAGGCCCCAATATGGCGCCGGACGGCACCTTCCTGCTCATCAACCGCGAAGGCCGGCTTTGGAAGATTCCCTATCTCGATCCCAAGGCGCCGCATGGCGGCGACCCGGTGCCCTTCGACACCGGCGAGGCCAAGGGCTGCTGGGGCGAGCACGGCTTCTCGCCCGACGGCAAATGGCTTGCGATCAGCTGCGCGCCGCCCGGCAGCAGCTGGCCGGATGTGTTCATCGTGCCGGCCGCGGGCGGCGCCCCGCGCCAGCTGACGCACCGGCCCATCGCCTATTTCCGCGGCTGGTCGCCGGATTCCAGGACCGTCGTCTTCGCGTCGAAAGCGCCCGACGGCGACGCCGACCTCTTCACGATCCCGCTGGGCGGGGGGGCGCCGACGCGGCTGACGCGGGGCGGCAACAATGACGGCGCCGAATACACCCCCGACGGACAGTGGCTCTATTTCAATTCGGCCCG
>DASWOE010000122.1:0-1568 GCA_036398875.1 Rhizomicrobium sp. | reverse complement strand
GGCGCCGGGACCAAGATGCGGCGGCTCGCGGCTGACAAGGGCGGCGCCGGCGCCGGCCTCGAACGCGGCTTTCACGAAATCATGGCCGTCGCGACTGTCGCCCTTGAGCGCGACGAAGAGATCGCCCTTCTGCAGGGTGCGCGTGTCGATGGAAAGGCCGTTCACCTCGAACGCCCTCCCGGGGATGGCGAGCGTGGCGCCTTGGGCTTCTTCCGAGGTCCAGAGCGGCGTCATGCGGCGCGCCCTCCGAGTGCGACGGCGGCGTCGATGGCGACGGCGCGGTCGGAGAACGGAAGGATTTGCGTGCCGACGATCTGGCCGGATTCGTGGCCCTTGCCGGCGATGACCAGCAGGTCGCCGGCCGCGAGCGCGGCGACGGCATCATGGATCGCTTCGGCGCGGTCGCCGATCTCGCGCGCGCCGGGCGCGCCGGCGAGGGCCTGCCGGCGGATGGCGGCGGCATCTTCGGTGCGCGGATTGTCGTCGGTGACGATCACGACATCGGCGTTCTCGGTCGCGGCCTTGCCCATCAGCGGGCGCTTGCCCTTGTCGCGGTCGCCGCCGCAACCGAACACGACGTGGAGCTTGCCGGCGACGTGGGGGCGCAAGGCCTTGAGCACTTCGGCGAGCGAGGCGTCGGTGTGGGCGTAATCGACATAGATCGGCGCGCCGCTGGCGGCGATGGCGACCTTCTCCAAACGGCCCGGCGCGCCCTTGAGATGTTCCAGCGCCGCAAAGACTCCGGCCGGGTCCGCGCCCAGGCCGATCACCAGCGCCGCGGCGACGAGCGCGTTCGACGCCTGGAAACTCCCGGCCAGCGGCAGCGAGACGGCGAGGTCGCGGCCGGCGTGGCGCAGCGTCAAGGTCTGGCCATCGATGCGGCCCTCGCGCTTCAAAAGCCGGATCGCATCGCCCGCCTCGCCGACCGTCAGGAGCGTCAGACCCCTCGCCTTCGCGGCAGCGACAAATCGGTCGGCATATTCGCTATCCGCATTCACGACCGCGACGCCGCCGTCCCGCGCGACTTCGCCGAACAGGCGCAGCTTGGCGGCGATGTAGTGGTCGAGCGTCGCGTGATAGTCGAAATGGTCGCGGCTGAGATTGGTGAAGGCGACGGCGGCGATCTCGACGCCGTCGAGGCGGAACTGGTCGAGACCGTGGCTGGAGGCTTCCAGCGCGAGATGATCGACGCCGTCCGTCTTGAGTTCGGCCAGCAGAGCGTGGATTTCGATCGGATCGGGCGTGGTGTGCTTGAGCGCGCGCGCGCCCTTGGGCGACACGACGCCGACGGTGCCGAGGCTGGCGGCGGGCAGGCCGAGCGCGGTCCAGATCTCGCGCACGAAGGCGACGACGGACGACTTGCCCTTGGTGCCGGTGACGGCCGCGACGGTCCTGGGCTGGGCGCCAAAAAAACGGGCGGCCTCCTTCGCCAGGCGCCGGCGCGGATTGGCATCGGCGATGAAGCGCACGCCGAGCGCGGCGGCCTGCGGCGCGGCCTCGGGACGGCCGAGCACGGCGGCGGCGCCGCGCGCGACGGCGTCGCGCATATAGGCGGCGCCGTCGGCCTT
>DASWOE010000121.1:0-3155 GCA_036398875.1 Rhizomicrobium sp. | reverse complement strand
CCGCTGCTCGCCGCCGCGCGCGAGATCGCGCAGAGCGACGAGCTGCCGCCCAAGGCGCGCAAGGCGCTGGCCGAGCTGGCGGCGAATGTCGCGCGCTGGACCGACACGTCGCGGCACATTCCGCATACGGAGCTTGCCGAGATGGTGCTGGACGAGTCGGGCTATACCGACATGCTGAAGGCCGACAAATCGGCCGAGGCGCCGGGCCGGCTGGAGAACCTCAAGGAATTCGTGCGCTCGATGGAGACGTTCGAGAGTCTCGCCGCCTTCCTCGAACATGTGTCGCTGGTGATGGAGATCGCGCAGGACGAGAGCGGCGACCGCATCAATCTGATGACGCTGCATGCCGCCAAGGGGCTGGAGTTCAACACCGTCTTCCTGCCCGGCTGGGAGGAAGGCCTGTTCCCCAGCCAGCGCACCATGGACGAGAACGGCCTCGCCGGCCTCGAGGAGGAGCGCCGCCTCGCTTATGTCGGCCTGACGCGCGCGCGCCAGCGCATCCGCGTCTCCTTCGCCGCCAACCGGCGCGTGCACGGCTCCTGGCAGAGCGCGCTACCCTCGCGCTTCATCACCGAACTGCCGGAGGAGCATGTCGATACGGTTGTGGACGAAGGCTTCTATGGCGGCAATGTCGGCTTCCGCGACAACATGAATGCCGGCGGCTTCGCCTCGACCTACGATTCACCCGGCTGGAAACGCGCCCAGGCCAACCGCGCGGCGAGCGGCGGCGTCCGCGCCCGCCCACCGCTGATCGAGGCGCAGGCGCACACGATCCAGACGAGCGATCCCGAGTCATCCCAATACGCCCGCGGCGACCGCATCTTCCATCAGAAATTCGGCTACGGCATCGTGAACGCGGTGGAAGGCAACAAGCTCACCGTGGCCTTCGACAAGGCCGGCGAGAAGAAGGTGATCGATACCTTCGTGGCGCGGGGGTAGTACGCGGCGGCGCAACAAGTCCAGCTGTCATCCGCCGCGAATGCGGGAGATGACAAGGACCGGCGAATTTACCAAGCGCTGCGCTCCTTGGCGCTGAGGACGCCATCACCGTTCGCTGGCATCCCGATCTCGCTAGGCCGGCATCGCCAGTTCGCGCTCCCAGAAGCGCAGCTTGCGGCACGCCTCCACGAACGCGGCCCCGTCCTTCGCCTTGACGAGCGGGATGCAACCCTCGTCCAACGCCGCGGCAATACCGGCCTTCTCCAGCAGCGGGCCGGCCGCCGCGCCATGGCCGATGAATTTGCAATGCGCGAAGGCGTCCGCCACGAAATCGCGCGCCGGCGGCAGCGCCGCGAGCGCCGCGACACCGCTCTCCGACGGCAGCAGCACCACCGCGTCGAACACCACGGACGGTCCGCCGTCGATCTTCTCGTCGGCCGGGATCAGTTCGCCGTCGCTGCCGGTTACGCCGCCGATCTTCGGCGCCACGATCTTGACCGTCACGCCCTCCTTCTTGCAGGCCGCGCGCAGCGCCTTCAGCAGCGCCGCATCGACGCCGTCGGTCACCAGCACGCCGATCTTGCGGCCCTTGAACGACGGCGCACCGCGCTTGACGATGCTGAGCGCATCGGACGGTTCGAGATCGTCGCGCGGCGTGACCGCCGCGTCCGCCGCGTCGGGCAATTCGGCCAGGCCGAGGCCGTCCGCGACCGTCTGCGCCAGGTCCTCGTCGATGTTCAGCAGATGCGCCACCATGCGCGCGCGGATCTCCGGACGCACCACCTTGGACAGTTCGAACACCAGCGCCTTGGCGATATGCGTCTGCTCGATCGGCGCCTGGCTGGCATAGAACTGGCGCGCCTGGCTGTAATGGTCGGCGAAGCTCGCGCTGCGCGCCCGCGCCTTGACGCCGTCGAGCGGCTCGGCCGGCGAGCGCAAGCCGTCCGGCGTCTCGCGCGGCCCGCCCTGCGCGCCCCAGGAATTCGGCTCGTAGTTCACTCGGCCCACGGGATTGCGCATCGCCATATGCCCGTCCTGCTGGAAATGGGCGAAGGGGCATTTGGGCGCGTTGATCGGCAGATGCGTAAAGTTCGGGCTGCCCAGGCGTTTGATCTGGGTGTCGAGATAGGAGAAATTGCGGCCCTGCAGCAGCGGGTCGTTCGAGAAATCGACGCCCGGCACGATGTTCTGGGTGCAGAACGCCACCTGCTCGGTCTCGGCGAAGAAATTGTCCACCGTGCGGTTGAGAACGAGGCGGCCGACGATGCGCACCGGCACCTCTTCCTCGGGGATGAGCTTGGTCGCATCCAGCACGTCGAAGTCGAACTTGTCGGCGAAATCCTCGTCGAACAATTGCAGGCCGAGCTCCCATTCCGGGAAGTCGCCCAGCCGGATCGCGTCCCACAAATCGCGGCGATGGAAATCCGGATCGGCGCCGTTGATCTTCACCGCTTCGTTCCACGCCACCGACTGCAGCCCCAGCTTCGGCTTCCAGTGGAATTTGACGAAGGTGGCTTTGCCGGCCGCATCGACCAGCCGGAAAGTGTGCACGCCGAAACCTTCCATGAAGCGGAAGGAACGCGGAATGGTCCGGTCGGACATGATCCACATGACCATGTGCATGGACTCAGGGCTCAGCGAAATGAAATCCCAGAAATTGTCGTGCGCCGTTTGCGCCTGGGGAAAGCCGCGGTCCGGCTCATCCTTCGCGGCATGGATGAGATCGGGGAATTTCATCGCGTCCTGGATGAAGAACACGGGAATATTGTTCCCCACGATGTCCCAGTTGCCCTCCTGGGTGTACAGCTTCACCGCGAAGCCGCGCACGTCGCGCGCCAGATCGGCCGAGCCCTTGTTGCCGGCCACGGTGGAGAAGCGGACGAAGGCGGGCGTCTTCTCGCCCTTGCGCTGGAAGAGGTCGGCGCGGGTGATGTCGGCCAGGGATTCATAGGCCTCGAAGAACCCGTGCGCGCCATAGCCGCGTGCATGCACCACGCGCTCGGGAATGCGCTCGTGGTCGAAGTGAAAGATCTTTTCGCGCAGCACGAAATCTTCGAGCAGCGTCGGCCCGCGCAGGCCCGCCTTGAGCGAATTCTGGTCGTCCGAGATCGGCGCGCCCTGCGCCGTGGTCAGCACGGGCCCGTCCTCGCCGGCGGTCTGGCGGGTTTCGCCGCCGGTGCCGCGCGCGACATCGATTTCGCCATAACTCGCGGTTT
>DASWOE010000120.1:0-8928 GCA_036398875.1 Rhizomicrobium sp. | reverse complement strand
GGCGCGCCGGCCAGCTTCGCCGATCTCGCCGCGCGCCTGCTGCCCATGGTGGTCAACATCGCCACCACGCAGACCTTGAAGCCGCTGCCCTCGGCGCCGGGCCTGCCCAATATCGCGCCCGACTCGCCGCTGGCCGACATCTTCAAGAACTATCTGGGCACCGCGCCCAGCCTGCCGCGCCACGTCACCTCGCTGGGCTCGGGCTTCATCATCGATCCGTCCGGCTACATCGTCACCAACAACCATGTGATCGAGGGTGCCGACCAGATCTCCATCACCCTCAACGACGGCACCACGCTGCTCGCCAAGCTGATCGGGCGCGACGAGAAGACCGATCTCGCTTTGCTCAAGGTCGCGCCGCGCAAGCCGCTGCCCGCGGCGCATTTCGGCGACAGCGACCGCGCTCGCATCGGCGACTGGGTGGTGGCGATCGGCAATCCCTTCGGCCTGGGCTCGACGGTGACCGCCGGCATCGTCTCGGCGCGCAACCGCGACATCGAGGCCGGCCCCTACGACGACTTCATCCAGACCGACGCGCCGATCAACCGCGGCAATTCGGGCGGACCCCTGTTCGACATGGACGGCAATGTCGTGGGCGTGAACTCGGCGATCTATTCGCCCAGCGGCGGCTCGGTCGGCATCGCCTTCTCGATCCCGTCCAATCTGGTGAAAGAGGTCACCGACCAGCTGCGCCGGTTCGGCCAGGCGCGGCGCGGCTGGATCGGCGTGCGCATCCAGCAGCCGACCGAGGACATCGCCGAGGCGCGCGGCCTTCCCGGCACCGCCGGGGCGCTGATCGCCGATGTGACGCCCGGGGGGCCGGCGGCCAAGGGCGGGGTGCAATTCGGCGACTTCATCACCGGCTTCGACGGCAAGCCGGTGGCCGACAGCCGCGCGCTCAGCCGCCTCGTCGCCGACACGCCGATCAACAAGACGGTGGCGGTCGATCTCTATCGCGGCGGCAAGCGAGTCACGCTGAAGGTGACGGTGCTGCGGCTTGCCGAGAAGAATGCGCCCCCGCCGCCCAAGGCGCCGCCGCCGGCCAAGGTCACGCTGCTGGGCCTGTCGCTGGGCGCGCTCGACGGCGCCGCGCGCGGACAATTCCACATTCCCGGCAATGTGCAGGGCGTGCTCGTCACCGCCGTCGCCGCCGAAAGTCCGGCCGGCGGCGCCAACATCCGCGCCGGCGACGTGATCGCGCAGGTGCAGGACGTGCCGGTGCGCAGCCCCGGCGATGTCGGCAAGCTGATCGATGCGGCGCGCAAGGCGGGCAAGGCGGTGGTCGCGATGCTGGTCAAGCGCGGCGGCGACACGGCCTATGTGGCGGTGCGGCTGAAATAGCTTGCGCCGCGCGCGCGGCTGCGCTCGCGGATTGTCCCCCCGAACCAAACGTTAAGACTTCTGACTTATCAGATACACGCATGAATACACACGCCGCGCCACATGCAATCGAATCCATCGGGCCGCTCGCGCGCACGGCCAGGAGCATGGACTTCGAGTCCATGTGGCTTGGCCTTCGCGATGGCGGCCGCATGCCGACCCGCGCGGAGTTTCGGCCCGCCAAGGCGGCGCGGTTCCTGCGCGAGATCGTCCTTCTCGAAGTGCCCAGGGGCATCGAACGGCGCGTCATGGTGCGCCTGGTGGGGACCACGGTCGAGGCGCGGCTGCAGACGAACATCGTCCGACAGGACTATCTGCAATATCTTCCCGAAATCCATCGCGAGGGCGCGTGGCGCTCCTGCCGGATGATGGCGGAGCATCCCTGCGGCCTTTGGCAGATGTCCAACCTGCGCTATGAGCGCGGCATATCGAACCTCGTCGAGATGACGATGTTTCCGCTGGCGGGCACGCCGGACGGGCCGCAATTCGTCCTCGTGCATCTGAACTTCATGGGCACGGGCGCCGATTCCGGATCGGCGCCGCGCGCGATATCGGCCGATACCGCACTGACCTTCCGTTTTCTGGACGTGGGCGCCGGTCTGCCCGCCTGGGCGGCTTGACGCCGACAAGTGCCCGGGCGGCGCGACGTCAGCCTCGCACGAACGCCGCATCGCCATAGTCCGCAGGGCGGAGCAGTCCCGCCAGATCGCCATGCTGGTCAGCCGGGGCGGTGAAATGACTCATGTCGCATTGTGGTCGAGCTGGCGCTCTTCTACCCTGATCGCGTCGGGCACAAGAGCGTGCAATCGCGGGGGCATGGGTGGAGTGGAGCGTCCGAGACACTGCGCGCGCAGCGAGCATCAAGGCGCTGGCGGCCCGGGCGGCTCTGGCGCGGACGCCGACCGACGGCAATCTCTGGTACGATCTCGGCAGGCGGCTCATGGATGCGGGCCAGCCGGACGAAGCCGCCAAGGCCTTGCGCGCGGCCGCGCGACACCTGCCTGGCGATCTGCGTCCGCATCTCAATCTGGCCGGCGCCCTCATCCGCATCGACGACTATGCGGGGGCGCTTGCGGTCGCGCGGGACGCACTTCGGCTGGCGCCGGACGACCGCGCGGCGCGCACGCTCGAGTTCGGCTTGCTGGTTCGGATGGGTCGGATCGAGGAGGCGCGGGCTCGGGAGGATGACATCGCCGAGATCGATCCCGCCAATCCGCTGCTGCTGCGTCTGTGGCGCGACACGATGCACAGCCCTGCCGAGATGCTGCTGCTGCTGCGGCGCTGCGACGCGATCCTGGCGGACGCGCCGGGCAACACCGCCGCCACCCATCACAAAGCGATGACGCTGGCGCGCCTTGGGCGCGATGACGAAGCCCGCGCCGCGATGGATTACGAGCCGCTGGTTTCCGTCATCGATGGGCTGATGCCGGAGGGCCATGCCGACATCGATGCGTTCTGTGCAACGCTGAGCAGCGAACTGCAACGCAATCCGACCTTCGTCCGCGACTCGAGCGGCCGGATCACCGAGAACGTCTTCGTCTCGGTCAATCTGGAGCAGCCTTCCGACCGGGCCGTCCCGCCGCTGCTGCGGCGTCTCCAGGGCGCGGTGGGCGAATATTCGGCCAAGCTGCTGCAGACGGCTTCGCGTCCGTCGGCGGCGCGCCTGGCGTCGGCGCAGCCCAAATCGGCTTGGCTGCACGCCTGGGGCGTGATCCATCGGGCGCGCGGCCGCATCAAGACCCACTTCCACGATTCGGCGTGGCTGAGCGGGGTGTTCTATGTGGCCGCGCCGCGCGCCGGCGGGAACGGCGCCTTCGGCGGCCCGTTGCGCCTGGGCGAGGTCGATGAGCGCCTTGCGCCGCGCCGCGCACCGCCATGGCCGATCATCGACGTCGAGCCGGTGCCCGGCCGCCTGGTCCTCTTCCCCGCCTATCTCCCGCATGCCACGGCGCCTGCGGTCGGCGACGGCGACCGCTTCTGCATCTCCTTCGACGTGATGCCGCTGCCGGGATGACGCCGTTTCAGCGCCGCGTGATCTCGCCGTCGCTATAGCCCTGCAGGTAGAGCAGTCCCGTCAGATCGCCATGCTGGATCGCGGCGCCGGCCGCGGCCGCGACGACGGGCTTGGCGTAATAGGCGACGCCGAGGCCGGCGCGCCGGATCATGGCGAGATCGTTGGCCCCGTCGCCCACCGCGAGCGCGTCTTCGGCGGAAATGCCCAATGCCGCGACGGCGTCTTCGAGCGCCGCCAGCTTGGCCTCGCGGCCGAGGATCGGCTCGGCGACGAGGCCGGTCAGCGCTGCGCCGTCATGCAGCAGATCGTTTGCCTGCTCGCCGTGAAAGCCCGCAGCCTGCGCGACGCGCGCGGTGAAAAAGCGGAAGCCGCCCGAGACCAGCAGCGTGTGCGCGCCCTGCGCCCGCATGGTGGCGAGCAGCGTCTTGGCGCCGGGATTGAGGCGGATACGCTCGTCATAGACGCGCTCCAGCGCCGCCAGTTCCAGGCCGCGCAGCATCGCCACGCGCTCGCGCAGCGCGTCCTCGAACGCGATCTCGCCGCGCATGGCGCGCTCGGTGATCGCGGCGATGACGGGCTTGAGCCCCGCCATGTCGGCCAGCTCGTCGAGGCATTCGACGTCGATGATGGTCGAATCCATGTCGGCGATGAGCAGCTTCTTGCGGCGCCCGGCGGCCTTCACGACGTTCACATCGACCGGCTGGCCGGCGAAGTGACGGCGCGCCCGCGCCAGCGTGTGCGCCGGATCGTGATCGAAGGGGATGTCGAGGGCGCGCCCTTCCGACAGCCAGACCTCGCGCCCGGCGCCGGGAAACACCGGCATGCGCACCGCATAGCTCGAAGCGCCGATAATATTGAGGACATAGGGCAGGGCGGTGGTCACGGTGCGGTTGGGCGCTTTTTCTTGAAGCGCGCGTCAAAGGCGGCGGCGACGCGGCCAAGCTTGCGGGTCAGGGTTTCGATCTCTGCGGCGCGGCCGCGCATCCGCGCGATGCCCAGCGCGCGTTCGAGGAAATAGCGCGCATCCTCCAGCGCGGCGCGGGCGTCGGTGCCACGGGCGTCGTAGATGGCGCTCATGGCCTCTTCCGCCAGCGCCTCGAACCGTGCGATTTCTGCGGAGTCGCTCAAGGGTTGCCCGCGTGTCCGTCGATGCCGTTCTTATCGCAGGCCCCACCGCGAGCGGCAAGTCGCACGCCGCGCTGGAATTGGCGCAGGCGATCGGCGGCGTCATCGTCAACGCCGATTCGATGCAGGTCTATCGCGAGCCGCGCATCCTGACCGCGCGGCCCTCCGAGACCGACATGGCGCGCGTGCCGCATCTGCTCTACGGCCATGTCCCGGCGCGCGAGCCCTATTCGACCGGGCGCTATCAGAGCGACGCCGGCCATGCCCTGGCGGAGGTGCGCGCCGCCGGCCGCATGCCGATCTTCGTCGGCGGCACCGGGCTTTATTTCCGCGCGCTGATCGAAGGGCTGTCGGACATGCCGAACGTGCCGGCGGGCGTGCGCGACGCGGCGCGGGCCAGGCTGGACGCGATCGGCAACGATGCGTTCCACGCCGAACTGGCGGCGCGCGATCCGCAGATGGCGGCGCAGCTTCACCCCGGCGACGGCCAGCGCATGCTGCGCGCCTATGAGGTGTTCGAAGCCTCGGGCAAGAGCCTGGCCTTCTGGCAGCGGAACGAAGGCCGCCCGGTGCTGGACGGACTGCGGCTGGCGCGTTTCGTCGTGGACGTGCCGCGCGCGGCCCTGCGCGCCCGGATCGAGGACCGCTTCCGCGCCATGCTCGCCGTCGGCGCGATGGCGGAGGCGCTGGCGCTGGCCGATCTGGACCCGGCGCTGCCCGCGGCGCGGATCATCGGGCGGCGCGAACTGCTGGCATGGCATGACGGCGCCCTCGGCGAGGCCGATGCGGTGGAGCGCGCCGTGATCGCCAGCCGCCAATATGCCAAGCGGCAGGACACCTGGTTCCGCAATCAGTTCCCCGATTGGCGTCGGCTCGATGGGGCCGGAAAGGGAAATTTAATGTCTCAAATGCGACAATCCCTTTGATGAAATTGCTTGACGGGAAATCGGTGTTTCCCTATTTTGCGCCGCACATCAGGGAACCGGGGATGACCCAGGCACGCGTACTTATTGGACGGCCGCAGACCGGACGGGATTGATCCCGATCCTCCGGCGCGGCTGTGTTCGAAGGGGCGGAAACGCCCCTTAATCATTTGTGGAAGCAGGACGATGGACAAGGACGCAAACGCCCCCGGCAGCGGAGCTGCCCTGGAGAAATATTCGGGCGCCCCCACGCGGGAGGGCGCGATCGAGCTTTCGGGCGCCGAGACGGTGATCCGCGCGCTCAAGGATCAGGGCGTCAAGCACATCTTCGGCTATCCCGGCGGCGCGGTGCTGCCGATCTATGACGCGCTGTTCGCGGCGGACGGCCTCACCCATGTGCTGGTGCGCCACGAGCAGGGCGCGGCCCATGCGGCGGAAGGCTATGCCCGCTCCACCGGCAAGCCCGGCGTGGTGCTGGTGACGTCGGGCCCCGGCGCCACCAATGTCGTCACCGGGCTGACCGACGCGCTGATGGATTCCATCCCGCTGGTCGTGATCACCGGCCAGGTCGCGACGCATCTGATCGGCACCGACGCGTTCCAGGAGGCCGACACGGTCGGCATCACCCGCGCCTGCACCAAGCACAATTGGCTGGTGAAGGACGTCAATGATCTGGCCCGCGTGCTGCACGAGGCATTCCAGATCGCGACCTCGGGCCGGCCCGGTCCGGTCGTGGTCGATATTCCGAAGGACGTTCAGTTCAAGAAGGGCCCCTATGTCGGGCCCGATGCCGTGCGCCACCGCACCTACAAGCCCAAGACCGATCCCGAATTGTCTTCCATCGTGAAAGCGGTCGAGCTGATGGCGGGTGCCAGGAAGCCGCTGTTCTACACCGGCGGCGGCATCGTCAATTCGGGGCCGGAGGCGAGCAAATTGCTGCGCGAGCTGGTCAAGCTCACCGGCTATCCGATCACCTCGACGCTGATGGGGCTCGGCGCCTATCCGGCGTCGGACCCGCAATGGCTGGGCCTGGTCGGCATGCACGGCACCTATGAAGCCAATAATGCGATGCATGATTGCGACGTGATGATCTGCCTGGGCGCGCGCTTCGACGACCGCGTGACCGGCAACATCGCGAAGTTCGCGCCGAACTCCAGGAAGATCCATCTCGACATCGATCCGGCCCAGATCAACAAGAACGTCCGCGTCGATGTGCCGATCGTCGCCGACGCGACCAAGGCGCTGCGCGAGATGCTGCATTTCTGGAAGGTGCAGAAGCGCAAGCCCGACGCCGCCGCGCTGAAATCCTGGTGGACGCAGATCGATGCCTGGCGCGCGAAGAAGTCGCTCGACTTCAAGAATTCCACCACGGTGATAAAGCCGCAATACGCAGTCGATCGGCTCTACGAACTGACCAGGGGCCGCGATGTCTACGTCACCACCGAGGTCGGCCAGCACCAGATGTGGGCGGCGCAGCGCTTCAAGTTCGAGGCGCCGAACCGCTGGATGACGTCGGGCGGGCTGGGCACGATGGGCTACGGCCTGCCGGCCGCGGTCGGCGTGCAGATGGCGCATCCGGATGCGCTGGTGATCGACATCGCCGGCGAGGCCAGCGTGCAGATGACGATGCAGGAGATGTCGACGGCGGTGCAGTACGACCTTCCGATCAAGATCTTCATCCTGAACAACGAATATATGGGCATGGTGCGCCAGTGGCAGCAGCTGCTGCATGGCGGGCGCTATTCGCATTCCTATTCGGAAGCCTTGCCCGATTTCGTCAAGCTGGCGGAGGCCTATGGCTGCGTCGGACTGCGCGCCGACAAGCCGGAAGAGCTGGACGCGAAGATCCTGGAGATGATCGAGGTGCGCCGGCCGGTGCTGTTCGACTGCCGCGTCGATCCCAAGGAAAACTGCTATCCGATGATCCCGTCCGGCGCCGCGCACAACGAGATGATCCTGTGCGACTCCGAGGAGGAGGGGACGAAGGTCTCCGACGAAGGAAAGATGCTGGTGTGATGGCGCCACCGCAGAAGAGCTACATCTACGTCAAGTGGAAGCACAGCCATCCCGAGGAGCCGGTCCATCTCTACAGCGAATTGGACCGCGAGCGGTATGAGACGCGCAAGGTCGAGATATTTTCCGACGGAAGGCGCGGCTTTGCCGATGGCAGCGAAGAATTCGGCGGCACCCGGCTGGGCGAGACCGCCGTTCCGCCGCTGAGCGAACTGGCGGGCGATCCGCAATTCGAAGGCAAGGTCATCACCGCAGACGAGTTTCAGAGACAATGGCTCAAGCGCAGATGAAAGCTCCGCCGGTCGAACGCCACACCATCGCCGTGCTCGTGGACAACGAGGCTGGCGTGCTGGCGCGCGTCGTCGGCCTGTTTTCCGGCCGCGGCTACAACATCGAATCCTTGACGGTGGCCGAGGTCGATCACGTCGCGCGCACCAGCCGCGTGACCGTCGTGACCTCGGGCACGCCGGAAGTCATCGAGCAGATCGAGGCGCAATTGCGCCGGCTGGTGCCGGTGCACCGCGTCGTCAACTGGACGACATCGGCGCCCGGGATCGAGCGCGAGATGGCGCTGGTGAAGGTCGCCGGCACGGGCGAGAAGCGCGTCGAGGCGATGCGCATCGGCGAGATCTTCCGCGCCCATATCGTGGACACCACCCATTCGAGCTTCGTGTTCGAGATCACCGGGGCGCCGTTCAAGATCGACCAGTTCGTCGATCTGATGCGGCCCTTGGGACTCGTCGATGTGTCGCGCACCGGCGTGGCCGCGATCTCCCGCGGCCCGGAGGCGATGTAGTGACGGCGTTTGCGGTTTCAGGCAGACACGGAACGCTACCGGGCGTCGATCATGGTACGTTCCCCACGCGCAGGGGAAAGACGACATGGGCAAATCGAACCGCCTTGGTCTGGCCGTCGTGGAACGCATCTGGGACGACAAAACCGACTATAGCGTCAAGCCGTTGTTCGACCTGCTGGCCGAGGACGAACGCAGTTTCCGTCCGACCCTCTTCAAGCAAACGACGTTCTCCCGCGGCTTCCTCGCGGCAATCCGGCGCTTCGCCGCCGATGCCGACGTCCGCCGGCTCCACATCGTGGCGCATGGCTGCAAGGGCAAAAGGCGGGGTCACGGCAAGATCTGGGGCGTCACCCACAAGGCGACGGTCGAGGCGATCAAGCCCGGGCGTGGGCGAATCGAAGGCATCTATATCGCGGCTTGCAGCGTGGGCCGCGTTCTTCCGGTCCGGATCATGAAGGAAACGGATGTGAAATGGGTCGCCTATTACAACGGCCCGGCGCTCTGGATTCCCTCGGCCTGTTTCGAGACGGAGTTCTGGTACAACTTCAATCACCTGGGAAGCATCGCAAGGGTCGCGCGCGAGATCAATCAGCGCTACCGCGAACTCAGCGACACGCTCGGCTTCCGCATCCTGTTGCGCAGGGGCGGCACGCTGGTCCCGCTGGTCGAACCCAGGC
>DASWOE010000119.1:0-3195 GCA_036398875.1 Rhizomicrobium sp. | reverse complement strand
GGGCGGCGCTGGAGACCTGGCCGCAGATTGTCGTGCTGGCGCTCGCCGACGCCAATCCGCATTTCCTCGAATTGGCACGCAAGCTTGCGCCGCGGAGCGACGCGCAATTCCTCGGCCGCGATCTGCTGCGCGACAAGCTTCCGCCCGCCGATCTCGTGATCGCGGGCTATGTCCTCGCCGAGATCGCGGCGCCGGCCCTGGGCGGTGCAATCGAAAAGCTCTTCGCCGCCGCGCAGGACGTGCTCGTGCTGATCGAGCCGGGAACGCCGGCCGGATTCGAGCGCCTGCGTGCGGCGCGCACGCAACTGCTTGCGGCGGGCGCGCGCGTCATCGGTCCGTGCACCCATGGGGCGGGCTGTCCGATCGCCGCGCCCGATTGGTGCCATTTCTCGCAGCGCCAGCCGCGCTCGCGCGACCACATGCGGGCCAAGGACGCCTCGGTGCCTTACGAGGACGAGCGCTATGCCTGGCTGGCGGTCAGCGGCAGGCGCCGGTCGCAATTCGAAGGCCGTTCCCGCGTCCTGGTGCCGCCGCACGACTCCAAGCCCGGAATCGAATTCAAGCTCTGCACCCCGGTCGGATTGGACCGCAGTTTCGTCGCCCGCCGCGACAAGGATGTTTTCGCGCGGCTGCGCCGGGCGCGGTGGGGCGACGTCGTCTAGGACTTGCAGTCGGAGGGCAGCGTCGCGGCCTGGCCCCAGCCATTGTGCGGCAGGTCGTCATACGGGTGATCGAAGTCCTGCTGAATTGACGCGAACCCGTTCGGCGAGCCGCTGCCGTCATAGGTGACGATCCAGAAATAATCGTAATTCTCGCCCTCCCACTTGTCCGGCACCTGCGATCCCAGCGTATCGAGATTCAGCAACTGGCGCAGCGTGACCTTCTGGTCCGGATAGGCGGCTTCGAGCTTCTTGCTGGCGATGTGCTTGTGCTCCCACACCATCACCACGGTCTTGCCCGCCCAGGCGCCGCCCATGACGTCGGCGGCGGCCTGCTGCGTGCGCGCGTTCAGCACGGTCTCCGAATCGCCGAACGGGCTGTTGTCGATCGGCACCGCGCTATAGGCGATCAGCGGCGCGTTCCAGCTCTGCGCCGACGGGCTCGCCAGCTCGATGGTGTGCAGGGTGACGGCGAAGAATGCCGCCGGCGCCTCTTGGGCGCCGAACAGCGACTGCGCCGCGCCCTTGCCGAGATATTTCGCGGTCAGCGCCAGCGAGCGCTCGACGCCGGTCGAGCACAGCGCGAACGCGTCCTTCTTCTCGCCGTGACGCAGGATGACGATCTTCGCGGGGGCCATGGCGCTTCCTTTCGCGGAAGGAGGCCGTCGAAAGCAACGCACGGAGCGGCGGAGTTTTTACCCTTTCGCCTGGGTCGTCAATTGCAGCGCATGCAGCACGCCGCCCATGTTCCCCTTGAGCGCGGCATAGACCATCTGGTGCTGCTGCACCCGGGTCTTGCCCTTGAAGGCGGACGAGGCGACCACCGCGGCCCAGTGATTGTCGTCGCCGGCAAGGTCGGTCATCGTCACCTCCGCGTCGGGGAACGCGTCCTTGATGAACTTCTCGATTTCGGCGGCTTTCATCGCCATGGGCGTGCCCTTCAGTTGCTTGGTGGGATCTCTTCGCCCGCCATGAATTTCCCAAACCAGCCCTCATGGGCCGCGCGCAACGCGGCCAGCGCCACCGCGCCATGGCCCTCGACCGCGACGGCGTCTCCGCCGGTCGTGCCGATCACGGCCGCGGCCACGCCGCGCGCCTGCGCGGACGCCATCATCCTGTCGATCACCGGCCGGGGCTGGACGACGACATAGCGCGCCTGATCCTCGCCGAACAGGAAGCCGACGGCATCGGCGCCGGCCGGGACCGCCAGCGTCGCGCCGATGCCGCCCGCCAGCGCCATCTCGGCCACCGCGACCAGCACGCCGCCGTCCGACACGTCGTGCACGGTGTCGGCATGGCCGCCTTCGACGAAGCCGCGCACCAGATCGCCGTTGCGCTTCTCGGCGGCCAGATCGACGGGCGGCGGCGCGCCCTCTTCGCGCCCTTCGATCTCGCGCAGATAGATCGACTGGCCCAGATGGCCTCTGGTTTCGCCCAGCAGCAGGATCGTGTCGCCCGCCGCCTTGAAGGCGAGCGTCGCCATCCTGGTGACGTCCGCCATCAGCCCGACGCCGCCGATCGCCGGCGTCGGCAGGATCGCCTCGCCATTGGTCTCGTTGTAGAGCGAGCAATTGCCGCCGATCACCGGGAAGTCGAGCGCGCGGCAGGCCTCGCCGATGCCGTCGATGCCGCGCACGATCTGCGCCATGATCTGCGGCTTCTGCGGATTGCCGAAATTGAGGTTGTCGGTGACCGCCAGCGGCAGCGCGCCGACGGCCGTGATGTTGCGATACGCCTCCGCCACCGCCTGCTTGGCGCCTTCGAACGGATCGGCGGCGCAATAGCGCGGCGTGACGTCGGTGGTGATGGCGAGGCCCTTGTTGGTGCCGTGCACGCGCACCACGGCCGCGTCGCCGCCCGGCTGCTGCACCGTGTCGGCCATGACGGTGTGGTCGTACTGCTCCCACACCCAGCGGCGCGAGCACATGTCGGGCGAGCCCAGGATCGTCTTCAGCGAGGCGAGCACGTCGCGCCCGGGCACCTCGATCCTGCCGGCCGCCGGGGGCCGCGGCGCATAGGGGCGGCTGTATTTCGGCGCTTCGTCCGACAGCGCCGTGACCGGCAGGTCGGCGACGACGGCGCCCTTGTGCTTGACCACCAGCCGCCTGGTGTCGGTGGTGACGCCGATGACGGCGAAATCCAGCTCCCATTTGCGGAAGATCGCCTCGGCCTGCGCTTCGCGGCCGGGCTTGAGCACCGCCAGCATGCGTTCCTGGCTCTCCGACAGCATCATGTCATAGGCCGTCATGTTGGCCTCGCGCTGCGGCACCTGGTCGAGATCGAGTTCGATGCCGCTGCCGCCCTTGTCCGCCATCTCGGCGGAGGAAGAGGTCAGCCCCGCCGCGCCCATGTCCTGGATCGCCACGATCGCATCGGTCGCCATCAGCTCCAGGCAGGCTTCGAGCAGCAGCTTCTCGGTGAAGGGATCGCCGAACTGCACGGTGGGGCGTTTCTCCTCCGAATCCTCGCTGAATTCGGCCGACGCCATGGTGGCGCCGTGGATGCCGTCGCGGCCGGTCTTCGAGCCGATATAGAC
>DASWOE010000118.1:0-7485 GCA_036398875.1 Rhizomicrobium sp. | reverse complement strand
TATGCCTCGTGCGTCGCGGCGAGCTTCGAGAGCGTGCGCGCGGCGCTGCCGGCGCTGCGCGCCGCCGCGGCCGCGGCCGGCGAAGCCAGCGTCGTCAACATCGCCTCGATGTACGGCCTGGTTTCGCCCGACGCGCGGCTCTACGACCGGCCCGCGCAGCAAAGCCCCTTCCATTACGGCCCCGCCAAGGCGGCGCTGCTCCAGCTCACCCGCCATCTCGCGGCCGAGCTCGGGCCCGGCCACATCCGCGTGAACGCGCTGGTCCCCGGACCCTTTCCGCGCCCCGAGGTCCAGGCCGCGGCGCCCGATTTCGCCGCCCGTTTGGCGCAGCGCACCATGCTGGGCCGCCTCGGCGACGCGCACGAAATCGGCGGTCCGCTGCTTTTCCTCGCCTCCAGAGCCTCCTCCTTCATGACCGGCCAGGCCGTGACGGTCGATGGCGGTTGGACCGCCTGGTGAGCTAGAAGAGGGGGTTGCGGAAAACGATGAACATGGCGTTTCTCTCTTCCTTCAAATCCGGCCTGGACACGGCCTATCCGGACGCGCTGCGCGAGCGGCTGCGCAGCTTTCCGCTGCTGGAGGACGTGAACGATGCCGCGCTGAAGCGGCTGCTGTCGGAGGCGAACTGGTTCGGCCTGCCCGGCGGCATGGTGCTCAAGCGCGACGGCGAGAACGCCCAGGCGATCTTCCTCGTGGTGACCGGCAGCCTCGGCGTCTTCGCGGAGGACGACCACGGCAAGCGCCGCTTCGTCGCCCACATCCCCGCCGGCGAAACGGTCGGCGAGATGTCGCTGATCTCCGGCAGTTCCGAACATTCCGCCCAGCTCGTCGCCATGCGCGACAGCGAGCTGTTGCGCGTGCCGCCGGCCGCCTTCGACGCGCTGATCGCCCGCCACCCGCGCGTCATGCTGAACATGATGCGCATCCTGGTGAAGCGGCTGCAGGACACGACGCGCAGCTCCACCGACACCGCGCGGCCCAAGACCTTCGCCATCGTCCCGCTGCAGCCGGGGCTGGACCAGTCGCCCATCGCGCACCGCATCGCCGGCGCGCTGGTGAATATGGGCTCCAAGGCGGCGGTGCTCGATTCCTCCTGCGCCGACCAGTCGGGCGAATGGTTCGCCAATTTCGAGGCCGGCCACGACATCGTGTTCTATCGCGGCGATGCGCCCGACAGCGCCTGGACGCATCAATGCCTGCGCCAGGCCGACCGCATCTTCCTGCTCGCCCGCGTCGATCAGCCCTTGCCCGACCAGGCGATGGAGATCCCCGCCTTCAAGGAGCGCGCCGCCGGCCTGCCGCAATTGCTGCTGCTGCATCCCACCGACAAGAACGAGAACATCCCGGAGCACTTTGCGGTGCGCGCGGGCCTGTTCGAATCGCATCATCACGTCCGCGCCGGGCGGCCCGACGACATCAAGCGGCTGGCGCGTTTCATCGCCGGCCGCGCGGTCGGCATCGTGCTCGCCGGCGGCGGCGCGCGCGGCTTCGCCCATATCGGCGTCGTCAAGGCGCTGGTCGAGGCCGGCGTGCCCTTCGACAATATCGGCGGCACCTCGATGGGCGCGCTGATCGCGGCGGGGCTGGCCTGCGAATGGGGCATCGAGGAGCTGACCGAGCGGATGCGCGACGCCTTCGTCAACGGCAATCCGCTGAACGACTATACGATCCCGCTGATCGCGCTGGTGCGCGGGCGCAAGGTGTCCGACCTGCTCAGGCGCAATTACGGCGACATGCGGATCGAGGAACTGCCCAAGCCGTTCTTCTGCGTCTCGTCCGATCTCACCACCGGGCGCGTGCATATCCACCGCGCCGGGCCCTTGTGGCGGGCGCTGCGCGCCAGCGTGGCGCTGCCGGGCATCCTGCCGCCCGTGACGCATAACGGCCATCTGCTGGTCGATGGCGGGTTGATGAACAATCTTCCGGTCGATGTGATGGCGGAACGCGCCGCCGGCCCGATCATCGCCTGCGACGTGACGGGCGAGATCGATCTGAAGGCCCGCGACAGCCAGTATGGCGAGCGGCCCTGGTGGTGGCTGATCGGCCAGCGCATGGCGGGCACGCCGTCGATCGTCTCGATCCTGATGCGCTCGGGCACGGTGGGCTCCGAATCGCAGCGCCGCCTGGCGCGCGAGCAGGCGAACTACATGTTCGAGCCGCCGCTGGCGGGCGTCGGCCTGCGCGACTGGCGCGCCTTCGACCGCTGCATCGCGGAAGGCTATGAGCACGCGCTGCGCCGCATCGAGATGCACGGCGTGCCCCTGACCGAAGTGTGGAGCGAAGGCCCCGCCGTCTCGATCGAGCACCACGTCCACGCCGCGGAGTAGATAGTCCTCGCCCGCGCAGCGGGAGAGGACAGACCGCGCGAAGCGCGGTCAGGTGAGGGGAAGTCGGCGGATGACATCTTCGACGACCGTCGTGATATCTCCATAGACCGCCGCATCGGCGAAACGCATGACCGACCAGCCGTTCGCCTGGAGGAACGCGTCGCGCCGGCGGTCGTGGCTGGCTCGTTCGGCTGTCCAATGCGTGGCGCCGTCGATCTCGATCACGAGCTTGCCCCGAATATGCACAAAATCGGCGATATAGGATCCGATAGGATGCTGGCGGCGGAATTTGTAGCCACGTGTGTTCAGCTCGCGCAGCGCATCCCAAAGGACGAGTTCGGCCTTTGTCATCGCCTTGCGCAGCATTTTGGCGCGCGGACGCGATTTCGCCTCGTTGTCGCGCATCAAGCCGCCCTCACCTGGCCGCGCCGCCTGGACGGCGGCTCCGCCGTCCTCTCCCGCTCCCGCGGGCGAGGATTTAATCGCCCGACAACGCCCGTCTCCTGATCGGCAGCAGGTCGTCGAACCGGCCCGGGCGCTTCTCGGCCTTGGCCGTGAACGCCTCCATCATGTCCGCCTCGGGGTGGTACATGCCGGCCTGCCAGGTCGCGATGTAGTCGAGCCCGTCCGCCGTCGTGTGGTCGCGCGCGTAGTTGATCATCACCTTGGAGCCATAGACCGCGAGCGGCGATTTCTCGGCGATGTCCCTCGCCAGTCCCATCACATGCTCCAGCATCTGCGCTTGCGTCGCGAATACCGCGTTGACGAGGCCGAGTTGCGCGGCCTTTTGCGCCGGCAACCGGCGCCCGGCATAGGCGAGCTCGCGCACCATGCCTTCGGGCATCAGCTTGCACAGCCGCGGGAACGTGCCGACGTCCGCCGTCATGCCGATATTGATCTCCTGGATGACGAAGAACGCATCTTCCGTCGCATAGCGGCAGTCGCAGGCGCTCGCCATATCGACCGCGCCGCCGACGCAGCCGCCCTGGATCGCGATCAAGACCGGCACGCGCGCCTTCTCGAGGCAGTTGAACGAGTCCTGGATGTCGAGCACCGAAAGGCGCAAGCCCGCGCGCACGCGGCCCTTTTCGCGCGGCGATTTCGCCGCCGCCGTGCCGACGGAGCCGCCGGCGGTGAACACCGACAGATCCATGCCGCCGGAGAAATGCTTGCCGGTGGACGAGATCACGATCACCCGCGCCTTGGCGTTGTCGTCGATGTCCTTCACGATCGCCGGCAGTTCGGTCCAGAACTCCGGCACCATGGTGTTGAGCTCGGCGCCGCGCTTCAGCTGGATATGCGCGATGTGGTCCGCGATCTCGACGGCGAAGCAGCGATAGGTCATGGAAGTTTCCTCTGCGGCACGGCGTTATCTCTGCTCAAAGGCTACACCGCGTATCACACCGGCGCCATCAGATTGCATCCGGCGGCGCTTGCGCGGGATGGTCGAGATCGTAGCGGCTTCCGTCCGGGCCGGTCAGCGTCAGCGCGGTGATGCGGCGCGCGCCGCCCCGCGTGACGATGGTCACCGCCAGCGTGCCTTCGCCGCGGCTGCCCTTGAGGCGCACGACATAGTCCGATCGCTTGCCCGCCGCCAGGTCGTCGGAAAACGCCGTGCCCGACACGCCGGCGATCGCGATGCCGTCGCCCAGGATCGCGCGGGCGGTCGGATCGGCGTTCACGCGCGCCATCGCCATGTGCAGCCCCGGATCGTCCTTGAACCCGCCGCCGACGTACCAGCCCAGATAGGAGAAGCCGCCCACCACCGCCGCAAGGGCGATCAGCGCCGCGGTCAGGCAGCCCCAAAGACAGCCATGGCCGGCACGCGGCGGCGGCGGAAGCGGGCCCGGCGTGGTGGTGTTCGTCATCGGCTCGCGCTGCGCAAATGCGGCGAAAGCAAATCACGGCCGCGCCCTTGGCGCAAAGGCGTTCTCCCGCCTAATCTCGCGCGCGGAAAAGATCGCCAAGGACATCGCCCATGCCTATCGACTACGACGCCATGATGCAGGCCAAATCGAGCGGCCTCGAAGCCAGCTATGGCGACCGCGAGGTGATGCTCTATGCGCTCGGCATCGGCTTCCAGCGCGATCCGATGAACGAGGCGGAACTGGCCTTCTCTTATGAGAACGACCTGCAGGTCGTACCGACCTTCGCCACCGTCATTCCGCGCGGGCAGGCCGGACCCGGCGGCGTCGATGCCGGCGCGCTGATCTTCGGCAGCATCAATTTCATGATGGTCGTGCATGGCGAGCAGCGCCTCACCATCCACAAGCCGCTGCCGCCCGCCGCCGCCGTCGTCAGTTCCGAGCGGGTGCAGGGCATCTACGACAAGGGCGAGGACAAAGGCGCGATCATCCTGGTGGAGCGCACGATCGCGGAGAAATCCACCGGCGACAAGCTCGCCACGCTGGTCTCCACCGTCTTCGCGCGCGGCGATGGCGGTTTCGGCGGTCCCAAGGAAGGCGCGCCCGAGCCGCATCCGATTCCCACCCGTGCGCCCGATCTCGTCCACGAATGCGACACCCGCCCGGACCAGGCCTTCCTCTACGCGCTGTCCGGCGACCGCAACCCGCTGCACCGCTATCCGCCCTTCGCCCGGATGGCCGGCTTCCCGCGCCCGATCCTGCACGGGCTTTGCTCCTATGGCACGGCCTGCCGCGCGGTGATCTCCACGCTGGCGAAATACGATGCGAAAAAGATCGTCGGCTTCGACGTTCGCTTCTCCGCGCCCGTGTTCCCCGGCGAGACCATCGTGACCGAGATGTGGGTCGATGGCGCGGTGGTGTCGTTCCGCTCCAAGCTCAAGGAACGCGAGGCCGTCGTGATCAACAACGGCAAGTGCACGCTTGCGGCCTGATGGCGATCCCCTCGCGCAGGCGCAGGACCTGATCGACGGCGGCCGGGCGGACGAAGCCGCGCGTGTTCTTCGCCGCCGCATCGACGAAGGCCGCGGCGGACTGCTGGCCCGGCTTGTGCTGGTGCGCGCGCTGCTCGCGGCCGGGCAAAGCGGTGCCGCGCTGGAAGCGGCACGCGAGACGGCGGCGCTCAATCCGAACCTGTCGCAGGCGGCGCAGTCGCTGGGCGAGGCGCTGCTGGCCGCGGGCCATCTGCCGACGGCGATTTCCGAATTCCACCGCGCGCTGCGTCTGGATCCGGATTCGGCCGAGGCGCGGCTGCATCTGGGTCTCGCCTGGCTGGAGGCCGGCGAGGCCGACAAGGCGCTGGAGCAGTTCGCGCTGCTCGATCCCGACGCCGCGCCGGGCCTGTCGGACCACATCGATCGCGCCCGCGCGATCCACACCCGGCCGCGCTCCGATGCCGGTTATGTCCGCCACCTGTTCGACCAGTTCTCCGCCGATTACGATTCGCGCATGCGCGGCCAGCTCCGCTATCAGGCGCCGGAGATCTTGCGCGAACTGGCCGGCCTCGTCATGCCCGGCGCCCGCGATCTCGTCGTGCTGGATCTGGGCTGCGGCACGGGGCTCGCCGCCGAGGCGTTCGCCGCCATGGCGGCCGCCATCGACGGCATCGATCTCAGCCCCGCGATGATCGCCAAGGCCCGAGCCCGCGGTCTCTACCGCGCGCTCGCGGTCGCCGATATCGAAGGCGCGCTGGCACAGGGCGGGGCGGATTACGATCTGATCCTGGCCGCCGACACGCTGGTCTATCTGGGCGATCTGCGCGCCGCCTTCGCCGCCGTCGCGCACCGTCTGAAACCGGACGGCCATTTCCTGTTCACCGTGGAGCGCAGCGATGGCGCCGATTTCGAGCTCGGGCCCAAGCGCCGCTGGCGCCATTGCGAGGCCTATCTGCGCCGGCTGGCGGCAGCATGCGGCCTGGACGTCGCCGGAATCGTGTCCTGTTCGCCACGCTTCGAGGCAAATGCGCCGGTCGAGGGCTTTGCCGTCGCGCTCGGCCGGCCCGCTTAGGCACGGATCGGCGCCGGCGGCGTTGTTGCCTTGGATGCAGTACAGGACTGTCCCGGAAATGGTCGCCATCGACAGCGCACGCCACGCATTGCCCGCCGATCCGGACCGCCGCGGCGGCATTGTCCTGGCCGCGTTCGCGGTCTGCGCGCTTTTGGCCGCGCTGTCCTGGCTCCTGGCGGTCGATGGCAATGGCTGGGCGCTCGCTTCGAACATGGTGTCGCGCTTCTCGCTATTGCTGTTCGTTGCCTTGGTGACCGTCGAGCCCGTCGCCCGACTCGTTCCCATCGCCCTCACCAAGATGGCGGCCCGGGCGCAGGGCGGACTTGTCCTGGGCTTCATAACGGCCCAGGCGCTGGCGCTGTTGTTCCTGGTCGCACCCTCGCGACTGGTGGAGGGCAGGCTCGCGCTGCAGACCGTCGCCTTTTGTGCCGTGACCGCGTGCATCCTGGTGGTTTTCGCGCTCGTCAGCCTCAAGATGGTGGAACGCCGCTTCGGCGGCCCCGCCACCCGCACCCTGCGGGGCATCGCCAACGCCTATTTCTGGCTGGTCTTCGTCCTGACGGGACTGGAAGGATCGATCGGCCCGCACCGCCCCGACAGCTGGTATGGCATTTCGCTGCTGTTGCTGACCTTTGCGCTGCTGGTCCGCTTTGCCGACGCCTTCGCGGCGCAGCGCCGCCCCGCGGCGGGAAAAGTGGACTGATTGCCGTTTCCGTCACCGGGGCTGCGAGCTAGTCTCGCCCTCATGGTGCACAAGCCGCGCTGGGTCGTGATGCTGGCGTTCGAGGATGCGCAGATCCTCGACATCGTCGGTCCTTTGCCGATTCTCGGCGCCGCCGATCGCGGGCCGCGGCCCGTCTACCGGACCGTGCCGGTGCCGCGCCGCGCCTTCTGCGCCGCTTGCGGCCCCAGGGAGAACATCCATGACGCTTCGCATCGGCATCCTGATCTTCGACGACGCCGAAGAACTCGACTTTGTCGGTCCTTACGAGGTTTTCACGATGGCGCGCGCGCTCAAACCCGGCGCCCTGGAGGTCCAGCTGATCGCCGAGCGCGACGCCCCCGTGCGTTGCGCCAAGGGCATGCGCGTGCTTCCCGATGCCGCGCTCGCCGCCTGCGGGCCGCTCGACATCCTGCTGGTCCCCGGCGGCCAGGGCACGCGGCGCGAGGTCGAGAACAAGCCCCTGCTCGACTGGATCGCGGCGACCGCGACATCGGCGACCTGGGTC
>DASWOE010000117.1:0-12081 GCA_036398875.1 Rhizomicrobium sp. | reverse complement strand
GGCGCATCGCCGTCGCGATCGCGATCGATGTCGCGGGGGCCGTCCTGGCGCCAGCGCCCGCCCTCGTCGCCGCCGGAATTCGAATAGCGCCCGGTGCGCGGATTGGCGTCGAAATACAGGATGCGGCCCTCGGGCGTCATCCATTTGATGCGGTAATGCGTCTGGCCGTCGGGATCGGTCCAGGGCTGCGCGTCGGACAGCCGGCCGGGATGCTGGGCGCGGATCTCCGGAAGGATGCTGTCGAGCGTGGAGCGCGCGAAAGCGGGCGCGCAGAACGCCAGCAGCAGCGGCAACACAGCGATGAAGATCCGGGGGCGCATGCGGTTTCTTAGGTCCGGCGATATGAACCGCCCATGAACATTGCGTCCAGAGTTGGTTCAGCCGGCGCGGATCATCTTACGCCTCATGGATGAGCGGTCCAGTGACCGCCGCCGTCCGGGAAACCAAGGCCCGACGGGCCGGAAGGAGACGAAGATGAACTTCAAGCAACTGCTTTCGGCGGCCGCGACGGTTGCCGTTCTCGCCTTGGCCGGCGCCGGCGCCGCCGAGGCCGCGCCGTTCCATGGCGGCGTTTACCACGACCGCGGCCGGGTCGAACGCGTCGAGCGGCGCATCGTCGATCATCGCATCGTGTTCAACACGCTGCGCGGGCGCCACATCCGCTATGTCGGCACGCCCTATTTCGTGCGCGGCCACTATGTCGTGCGCTCGTTCGACCGCTTCGGCCGCGTCCGCTTCGTCGAGGTGAACCCCTATAGCGGCGCCTTCATCGGATTCTTCCGCTTCTGAAGCGGAAGAGCGTTCTTGGGGCACGGTTCCGCGGTATGCCCCTCCCCGTAGGAACCGGACTTCAAGCGAGAGCCCGCGTTGGCGAAAGCCAGCGCGGGTTTCTCAATTGCGGGCGACGGGCGCTCACGCGGTCTCCTTGAACACCGCCCAGTCTTCGAGCGGGGCGCGGTCGGAGACCAGGCGGTTGATCGGCGCGCGTTCATCGGCATGGCCGAGCGCCATGCCGCAGAAGATCATCTCCTGCGGCGGCACCTTCAGGTAGTCGCGGATCACCTCGTGGAACGGGGCCCAGGCCTCCTGGGCGCAGGTCGAAAGCCCGTATTCGCGCGCCAGCAGCATGATCGACTGCAAAAAGCCGCCCAGATCGGACCACTGGCCCTGCTGCATCTGGCGATGGAACGAGAAGATGAGGCCGACCGGCGCGCCGAAGAAGTCCCAGTTGCGCACGAATTGCGCCAGGCGGCCGGGCTTGTCCTCGCGGCCGATGCCGATGGTGGCGTACATCGCCTCGCCGACCGCGAAGCGCCGCGTGCGGTAGGGCTCGGTCAGATCGGGCGGATAGATGTGATATTCGGGCACCCCGCCGCGCGGATTGACCGCGATGCGTTCGCGGGTCCGGCGCACGAGCTCGTCGCGCGCGGGGCCGATGAGGACATGGACCTTCCAGGGCTGCAGATTGCCGCCCGAGGGCGCGCGCGCCGCCTGGCGCAGGATCGCCTCGACCACGTCGCGCGGCACCGGATCGGGCTTGAAGGCGCGGACCGATCTGCGCGTGGCAAGCGCTTCGCTGACGTTCATGGCGGCACTCGGAGATGGCGGAAGCGCGCATGTTGCGCCGCCGCCCCGCATCCGCGCAAGCCGCAGCGCTAGCGTCGCGGCTTCAGGAGCTTCGTCGTCGTCGTGCCGGTCGCCTGGGTGACCGTCATCATGTCCTCGACCGTCATGGTCTTCTCGATCAGCCGCCAGGCGGCGCGGTTGCGCCCCGAGGCGTACATCGAGACGATCAGCCTTCCTTGCGGCGTCAGATAATTCGCATAGCGCGCCAGGACCGCATCGGGATGCTCGATATGGTTCAGGATCTGGCTGAAGATCACGACGTCGAAGCGGCGGTCGGATTGGAAATCCTCGGCGCCGGCGACCGCGAAGGCGGTGCGCGCGTCGGCGATCGCCGCGGCCTGCGCCACCGCCTCGGCCGACAGGTCGATGCCGAGAAAGGCGGTGTAGGGCAGGACCTTCAGCTTCGCGGCCAGAAGGCCGGCGCCGCAGCCGACATCCAGGATCGACGCCGGATTCAGATACTGGCAATAGCCGACCACCGAGGCCAGGCCGCCGAGATTGTCCAGCGTGCCGAGGAAGTTCCAGCTGCCGTCCTTGTATTCGCGGTCCCAGGCGGCGGCGCTGACCGGCGCGGCGCGAAAGCCGATGACCTCGAAAACGGCATAGCCGGCGAGCTTCCTGATGAGGTCCATGAGGCGCATTTCCCGCAATTACCGCAACGCAAAGCCGGAACATGCAAGCGGCATGCAAGGCCGGACCGGCATTGCGGGCAGCCGGACGGGGTAAAAGGCCGCCTGGCGCCGCCCGCCCCGAGCGCCCGGGCACGGCGACGAGGACCGGGCCGCCCGCAAGCAAGCGCCTGAGCCGGCGGCACTATCGGCCGTCAGCAGAGCGTCACGCGGACCGCCTGCGTCCGGTTCCGGACCGCGGCGCCGCCATTTACCAGCTTCCCGTTCCGGTTCGTCTTGGCGCGGCCTTTGGCCTATGCTCCTCTCGCTGTCGCGAAATGGGACTTAGAACCCGGCAGCGAAGTGGGGGCATAAATGGATTGGGCTGGTTGGGCGCGCCGGATCGGTGCGGGTGTGATGGTCGTTGCCTTGGGCGGATGCGGGGGCCTGCTGCTGCCGAGCCAGAGCGAGACCGGCGATTCCAAATTCGATTCCTACGCCGCGGTGAACAAGGCGTTCGACCGGATCGCGCTGCACCAGAGTTCGGTGGGCGATCTGTCGAGCCTGGGCTTCGATTCGCAGAACACGCCGAACATGGCGGTGCTGTCCTATCTCGAAATCGTCGAGCGCTTCATGCCCAACAGCTCGATGGCGTTCGACAAGCTCGACCCGGCGGTGCAGCAATGCATCATGGCCCGCAGCGCCTGCCAGGGCTATGTCTTCAAGGTCGAGCACCGCGAATTCCAGCGCAGCGGCAGCCTGTTCCTCGACCTGTTCGGCTTCGAGCACACCACCACCGAGACCGGCTGGACGGCGCAGGTGACGGTGCTGGTGCAGGACGGGCAAGTGACGCACAAGCTGCTGTCCGGCGAGCCCATCGTGCGCGTCGTGCGCGACGACGTCCAGCCGCTGGGCCCGATGCAGAACCTGGCCGGCATCTTCGCGACCGGCACCTCGGTCGCGGTGCGCACGATCAAATAGGCGCCGGCGCCTATCGGCGCACACCCGCCGCGATGCCGTGGCGCACCGTCATCGACAGCAGCGCCGGCACGGCGAGGTCGAGGGCGGCGGCCGGCGTCAGATCGCCGTCGAGCCAGCCGCCGAGCGCGCCGAGCACGGCCAGCGTGGCGACGATATAGGTCTTGTAGCCGTTGAGCATGGACGTCCTCCGGGGCGGGGTTGCGCGGCAGGCCGGCCGCGCGGCGGTCAGGGGCGCGAGACGGCTTCGAGCCGGGCGATCCGCGCGGCAAGGCCGGCCAGGACGAACTGCGTCAGTTCCTGGTAGCGCAGGCCGACGATCCAAGAGCCGTCGCCTTGCGCGGCGCGGTCGCGGCAGACGATGCCGTAATACATCGGGTCGAGGCCGTGGGCCGCGAAGGCGGCGACCACATCCTCGAAGATCATGCCGGCATGCAGCCGCGCCGCGTCGCCCTTCGCCGCCACCGCGTCGCAGAAGCGGAAGATGCGGACATTCGACGCCAGCGCCGCGGCGACCGCCATCTCGTCCTCGCTCGGCGCACGCACGTCCCGCTTGGCGTCGGCGCCCGACGTGTTGATCGTGCCGGTGCCGGCATAGACGGTCGCGAAGCGGAAGCTTGCCGAGCCGAGATTGTAGGCGTTGTCGGCATGCGGATAGACGTGGCCGGCAACGTCGAGGCGCGCGCCGGCATTGACGCTCGATCCGCCGATGGCGACGTTGCCCGAGGCGTTGGCGTAGATCGCCGGGGCGAAGCCGGGCGAAAACAACAGATCGCCGGCCGACGACACGAAGCCGAAGCGGTTGGGCGACGTCGCGGCGGAGCTTGCCCATTGCAGGAAGGCGTAGTTGCCGGCGTCGTTGTAGAAGGACTGGCGCGCCGTGGCCGTCGCATCGCTGCTGGTGTTCTGCAGGAACAGCAGATTGGCCGTGCCGGCCGTATTGGTGGTCGCGCTGAACGGGTAGGAGGGACTGCCCCCGATACCGACATAACCGGACGACGAGATCTGGCCGCTGCCGGGCAAGGCCGTGGTGCCCGACAGCGTCGGGCTCGCCAGCGTCTTGTTGGTCAGGGTCTGGGTCCCCGACTTGGTCGCCATGTCGCCGGGATCGGCCGCGGCGCGGCGATAGTCGCGCTCGCGCCAATTGCCGCTCGGATCGGAGGTGTAGATGCCGACATCGCCGGCCGCGGTGGTGCGGTTCGCGCCGCCCAGCAGGATCAGCGAGGTGGCGTTGTGGGTCAGCGTCAGGGCGCCGGAAAAGCGCACGAAGCGCAGCGCGTTCGGCGCCGCGCCGAACGCGGTGATGGCGGTCGTGCCGGTGACGTTGACCTTGAGCGACGGCGCGGTGCCGAGGTCGGTCGTCGCGGCGCTGGCGATGGCGGCTTCGCTGGCGAGGAAATCGATCGAGCCGTCGGCGCGGTTGATGTCGAGGCCGTCATACCAGGTGGCGCCGTCGGGCGAGACCTTGAAGTGGAAATCGTCGTCGCCGGCGAGCCCGATCTCGGCCCGGCCGGAATAGTTGGTCTGGAACAGGAACGACGCGGTGTCGCCGGCGGCGTGCTTGTTGAGCTTGGCCTGGATGCCGTTGCCGACATTGTCGAACAGCAGCGCGGCGGATTTGGTCGCGAGCTTGTTGGTCGCATCCGCCGCGGTGTTGACGCCGAGCAGCGGCACGTTCGACAGATTGAGGAGGCTCGCATAATCGACCCAGGCGGTGCCGTTGAAGACCACCAGCCGGGACTCGTCGACCACGAAGGCGGCGAGGCCGGTGAACGGCGCATAGAAGCGCCAGGCGCCGTCGATCGCATAGGCGATCTGCCCGTCCTTGCCCGACCAGTCGCCGGTCGCGGTGGCATGGACGAGATAGGTGTCGCCGTCGGACGGCGCGGCGGGCGGCGCGGTCAGGTCGCGGTCGAGGAAGCGGGCGCAGAGCAGCGCATCGAGCATCAGAAGCGCCTCGTTGTGGGTGACGTGCTTCTGGGCCTGGGCGGCCGCCAGCAGGGGCAGGCCATGGGGTGTCGACGACATGGGGCGCTTTCGGGCCCGCCGCGGCGGGCGGACCGAAGGCACGTTCGACCTTCGAGCGTCCCGACGGGACGGCAGGCAAACAAGGGATGGGGAGCGGCGGCGGGAATCAGGCGGGCGCGGTTCCGGGCGGCCCCCGTCCGAAAGCGGCGCTGAGCATGAAGACGCGGAATTGGAACGGCGCGGGCAGGCCGGACGGGAAATCGGCGGCGATCTGCGCCGCGGTGTAGGTGTAGGTCGCGCCCGGATTCGCCGCGACCGTGCGGACCACGCCGCCCGACGCATCCAGGATCTCGATGTCGTAGGCCTCGCTCGCTTCGGCGAGCGGCACGTCGGTCTGATCCCAATTGTCGCCGCCCTGGCGGGTGCGGCGGATCCAGCTGAGCACCAGATCGCCGCTCTGCCAACGCGCGCCCAGCTGCACCGGCGACAGCGGGCGCAGGGCGATGCCGGCGAATTGCTGCGGCGCCGCCTGCCAGGAGGGATCGGAGATCGGCTTGCCGGGCGGGCCCCAGGCATAGAAGAAGGGCAGCGTGGTTTCGTTCTGCCTGAGGTCGAGCTGCGCCGGCGCGCCGTCCAGCAGCACGATCCGCGCGCCGGCGCCGAGCGGCGAGCGCATCGCCGTTTCCGTGCCGGCCTGGCCGCGCAGCAGGCGCGACAGCGTCCACTGGTTCGGCGCGGTGAGCGCCGCGTCGGCGAACTGCACGATCTCCCATTCGCCGTCTTCGTTCTGCACCGCGACCGTGTTGGCGCCGCCGAGCACGGACAGGTCGTCGGCCGCGGCCAGCGTGCCGGCATTGAGGCGGATGGCGAGGGTGTTGACGAGATCCCAGCGCCACGCCGGCCCCGCATGGAAGGCGGCGGTGGTGCGGCCGAGCACGGCCGCCTTGGTCAGCGTCGTGTTCAGCGCGTAGTTCGACTCGCTGGCGCTTTTGAGGACCTGCACCTGGCCGGGCCAGGGCGCGGCATAGCTCGCCGCGAAGGGCGCATAGGGCGATTCGTTGCCGGTGAGCAGCGGCAGATCGAGGAAGACCAGCAGCGCACGGCCGGGCGGCGCGATCTGCTGGATCGCCAGCGGGCCGCGCGACGGACCGCTCAGCGGCTCGTAGATCGACGGATCGGTGGCGACGGCCTCGATCGCGCGCGCGGCGGCATCGTCGATCTGCGTCAGCCGCAGCCGGTGGGCGCGGCCGCCGACCGTCAGCACCAGCTCGTCGGTCGCATCGCGCGCCAGCTGCGACGGCGGCAGCGCGAATTTCGCGCTCTCGCGCATCGTCCAGGCGTCCTGCAGCAGCCGCGCGCCCAGGCCCAGCGCCTGGCCCTGGTCCATCACCAGCGGCAGCGACGAGGTCGCGACCCGGTCGGAGCGGGTGACGAGGCGGCGCGCCTCCGCGCTCGCCTGGCGGTAATCGGCATCGACGTCGATATAGGCGATGCGCGAGACGTTGGGCAGGTCGGTCTCCTGCGCGCGGGTGAGCGAAAAGCCCAATCCGTCCTCGCCGTCCGGCAGCGCCAAATCGTCCTCGCCCAGCGCGTCGGCGGCCGCGCGGCCGCGCATCACGAAGCGGATGGCGCCGGCGCTTTCCACCGCGTCGAAATGATAGGCGACCGAGAGCGGGTTCAGCGCGTCGCGCGCGCTCATCGTGTCGGTGACGGCGAAGCCGGTGACGAGGCCGTCGAGGCCGCCGGCGTCGAGCGCCGCGAAATTCGACGCGGCGCAGACGTCTTCCACCAGCGCCTCCAGCGCCACGGTGCCGAGGCGGCCGTTCAGCCAATGGCCGAGCCGCCAATTGCCGGCATCGCCCCACACCGAGGTCAGCGAAGGGAAATAGGGAAAGGGACGCGCATCCCAGCACCAGACATGCGCATTGGCGATGTCCACCATCGGCTGGTGATAGACGGCCGATATCGGATTGTTCGACGGATCGTTCCAGAAGGCGAAATGCGCCTCCAGGAAGCGGCGCTGCATGAGATCGTCGCGCGCCCCGGTCGAGAAATAGGGCAGCGCGCTTTCCGCCGATTTGGGATCGAAGAACACGTTGGGCTGGTTGGCCCCCTTGTCGACCGCCGGACAGCCGAGCTCGGTGAAGCGGATCGGCTTGGACATCGGCACCCAGGCGGTGGGCGTGCCGCTCTCGCTGCCGGAGGGGCGGTCGTAATGCGGCTGGCTCCACCAGTTCCAGAAATCCTTGGCCCGCCAGACCCAGGGCTTGCCCAATCCGTCGGCGATCGGCGTGCGCGTCTGCGCCGCGCGATCGGCATCGGAGGCATAGTACCAGTCGTAATCCTCGCCGCCCCGGATGTTCGCGGTGAGATAGGCGCGGTCGGTGACCGCGGTCGGGCCGTTCGCGTTCCAGTCCAGATGCGCGGTGCCGTCGCGCCAATCGGCCAGCGGCAGGTAGTTGTCGATGCCGATGAAGTCGATATTCGCATCCGACCAGAGCGGATCGAGGTTGAACAGCAGCGCGCCGCCGCCGGTCTGATGGTTGCCGTACTCGCTCCAGTCGGCGGCGTAGCCGAGCTTGGTGCCGCCGCCCAGGATGGCGCGCACATCGGCCGCCAGGGTCTTGAACGCGGCGACGGCCGGATAATGCGCGGCGCCGTCGCGCACCCGCGTCAGGCCGCGGAATTCGCTGCCGATGAGGAAGGCATCGACGCCGCCGGCCGCCTGCGCCAGCAGCGCATAGTGCAGGATCATCCGGCGCAGGCCGAAATCGGCGCCGCCGGTCCAGGCCACATTCGTTCCGTCCACGGAGAAATTCGCCGCGGTCGCCGCGCCGAAGAAGGCGGTCACCTGGGTCGCGGCGGCGGATGTCTGGTCCGGCGAGCCGGCGGCGCCGGGCGCCGGCGAACAGGTGATGCGGCCGCGCCAGGGAAAGGCCGGCTGCGACGCCGCGCCGGTATAGGGATCGGTCAGCGTGTTGCCCGGCGCGATGTCCATGAACACGAAGGGGCAGAGCATGACGCGCAGGCCCCGGTCCTTCAGGTCGCGGATCGCGGCGACGACCGAGGCATCGGACGGCGTGCCGCCATAGGCCGGCAGGCCGTCCAGCCGGCTCACCACATGGGCCGAGGCGCGCGCAAGGCCATCGACGCTCCAGGTCTCAGGATGGGTGGTCTTCGACGCGGTCTCGACTCCGGGCTTGATCGTGCAGCTGCCGGCGCGCAGGTCGCTGCCGAACCAGCCGATCACCAGCGAGGCCGCGCCCAGATTGGGCGCCAGCGCCTGCAGCTCGTCGAGCGAGGCGTCGATGTCGGCGGTGCCGCCGGCATTGTGCGCGTTCTGCGCCTGCGTCGTGCCCTCGCCGTCGTCGTCGGCGATCACCGCCGTGTCGTAGACGAACTCGCCGGCGCCCGGGATCAGCGCCACGCCCGGCAGGAGGTTCTCCAGCGCATCGGGATCGCCGCCGCCCAGGCTGTGGAACAGCTCGAATTGCAATTGCGGGATGCGGTTGCCGTAATCGGCGAGCGCGAAATCCTCGAACACCGCATAGGCGAGGCCGCGAAAGGCCGGCGCGTTGTCCGCGCCTTCGATGTCGGCGATCAGCGGATCGGCGGCTTGGGTCTCGCCGCCGTCGTGGAAGCGCAGCGTGACCTTCGAAAGATCGAGCAGGTTGCCGTCGGCCCACACCCGGCCGATGCGGGTGGCCGTGGCGCACAGGCCGACCGCGAAGGAGATGGAATAGAGATAATCGGTCTCGCTCACGCCGGCGCCGCCGAGGCCCTTGCCGCCGCCGCTGGTGGCGGTGGACCTGGTCTCGTGGAACCGGCTGGCCCAGATCACCTGGCCGGCGACCCGGGCGCGGCCGTAGAGGCGCGGGATCGGCGCGCCCTCGGCCGAGGCCTGCAGCGCGGTGTCGGTGAGGCGCGGGCCGGTGACGTGACGGCCGGGCGCGATCGCCTGGTCGATCGCGGTGCCGAGATAGGCGCCGATCGCGCCGCCGATCTGGGCGCCGGTGATGGTGGCGCCGAGGATCGACAGGCCCGAGCCGAACAGCGAACTGCCCAGCCCGGCGCCGACGACGCCGAGAACGAGAGAGGCCATGGTCACAATTCCCGCTGTGCCGTCGCGGCCCGCAACGGCGGGCCATGCCATCAAGACAGTCGAAACGCGTAAGCCAGCTTGCCGCGCCAGAAGGGCGAGAACGGCTCTTCGGCGACGCGGCGGTTCTGGCGGGCGTGGATCAGGGTGAGCGCGCCGCCCCGGCTTTCGGCGACGATGCCGCAATGCTTGGCGGGGCCGGTGCGGATCATGCGGAACAGCGCGGCATTGCCGGCCGCCAGCGAACGGGGATCGATCTGCGTCAGGTGCCGGGCGAGCGCGCTATATAATGTCTCGCGTCCCGTCGCCTCGGCCCAGTCGGGCGAATAGGGCGGCGGCGCTTCGGCATCCTCGCCATGAAGCGCGCGCCAAACGCCGCGCAGCAGCCCAAGGCAGTCGCAGCCGCTGCCGCGGACGCTGGCCTGATGGACATAGGGCGTGCCGATCCAGGCGCGGGCGATGCGGATCACATCCGCCCCGGCCGAAAAATCGCCGCGCGGTCTTTCGTCAATTTCCATATCGGCTGCCTCCGTCGAGTGGCTGGTTGCGCGACGGCGTCGCCATCACCGCGTCGTTGCCCGGCATGTAGGCAAAGCCGCGGAAGTTGATCGCGTTGGCGAACTTGGCCTTGCAGGTGGCGAACTGCTTGTCGCAGCCGGCGCCGAGGGTGAAACCGTCGCCGGGCATGATCGCCGCGCTCATGTCCTGCCACAACTCGATCGAGCCGGCGCCATGGCGCTTTATCTCCATCGCGCGGCCGGCATTGGCGCCCGAGGTGAAGGCGAGCTTGCCGCCGGTGAACCAGCCGCCGGCATAGGCGGACAGATCCGCCGTGGTGAAGCGGCGGTTGTCGGTGACGCCAAGCACGCTCGCCGACGCGGTGAAATCCGCCGTCGCGATGTTCTTGCCGCAGCGCGCATCGCCGAGATCGGCGTCGCAGGAATAGCCATAGGACCGGCCGACCGGCTGGTTCAGCCGATGCGCCAGGCCGCGGACCTCGCACGAGAACGCCGTCTTGCCGCGCCGGACCTCGCCGAGGCTGCCCTTGCGCATCAGGACGCGCTGATCGGGCGCGGCCCAGTTGACGCGCCAGATCTCGATATCGGCGTCGTCATAGAGGCCGGCGGCGAGGTCGGCTTCGTTCAGCGTCGCGGCGTTGAGCGCGCCGGTGACGGTCAGATTGTCGATCGCGAGGCCGAGCGTCGATTGCACCTCGCTGGCGGTGAAGCCGGTGGCGGCGCCATAGGCAAGGGCGCCGAAGACGAGCGGCATGTCGTGATCGGTGAAGCCCTGGGCGGCGCCGTCGCGGCGCACGATCTTCCAGCACCAGCAGAGCGTGGTGGCGCCGGACGAGAGATGGGCCTGAAGGCCGGGCGGAAGGGCTTTCACAGCCGGATCTCCACCAGCGGGATGTTCGGGACCTCGCCGGCGGCGAAGTCGGCCAGGTTGATCGCCAATCGGTCCGTGTCGAAGCGCACCGGCGTGTCGAACTCGAAGCCGGCGCTCACCGCGCCGGTCGGGGCCGCGGTGAAGGTGACGAGGCCGGTCGTCGCATCGACGCCGAAGCCGCTTGTCCGTTCGATGCCGGCGACGGCGATGCGCACCGTGCCGGCGACCGGCTTGGCGATGGCGCGGGTCCAGCTCGACGGGCCGGAGGCATAGGTCTTGGCCAGCGCGAAGCCCGTCGCATGACCGTCGCCGGTGCCGATCGGCTGATCGAGCGGCGACGGCGTCGCGCCGGGCGCGCAGGATTTGAAGTCGCCCCAATCCTTGAAGCGGAAGCCGGCGAGCCGGCCCAGCCTGGCCTCGAAGAACGCGATCACGGCGGCGAGATCGTCGAGCGATTTGACGCCATAGCCGGCCTCGTAGCGCCGGCGCGAATTCGCCCATACGGCATTGCGCTCCTCGAAGCCGGAACCGAGCGTGACGATCTCGGTCTTGCGTTCGGGCCCCCCCGTCGAGTGGAACGCGACGGCGGTGGGAAAGCGGATTTCGTGGAACATCACAAATTCCTCTGGCCCCGCGCCAGCGCGCGGGTCAGCAGCGCCGCGATCTGGGACTGCGACTTCAGGAAGCTCGCCGCATCGGGCGTGGTGACGTTGAAGACGATGCCGCCGCCGCCGAGCGCGCCGTTCGGCGCGATGGCGCCCGAGGCGCCGGGCACGAACAGCTCCGGTCCCTTCTCGCCCACGAGATAGGGCGTGCCGGCATCGACCGGGCCGCCCGCGGCGCGGGCGCCGCCGACGGGCAGGATCGCCCCGGCGATGGAGGTCAGCACGTTCTCGATCGGCTTGACGATGAACTGCGTCGTGGCGATGCGGTCGAAGCTGGCCAGGATCGAGGTCACCAGGCCGTCGACCGACGCCTTGCCCGAGAGCACGGCGCGCGCGATCGTGTTCTCGACCGAGGAGAAGCTGCGCGTCACCGCGGTTTCGATCGCCGATGTCGCGCTCTGCACCGGGCCGCCGACGAAGGCGGCAAGGGCTTGCGCCGCGGTGTCGAGCGATTGCTGCACGGGTGTTTGCGGGTCGGACATGGCTCAATCCGGATATTGCGACATCAGGTCTTCGAACTCGGCGCGGGCGAGCGGCATGTGCGCCGGCGGCGGCGCGAGCAGGGCGCGCCATTCGGGCAGCGACAGGCTCCAGAACACCGACGGCGGCAGGCGCAACCGGCCGAGGCCCACGCTCAGCCAGTCGCTCCAGCGAAAGGGATGTCGTCTGCCCCGCGCGCTACCGCTTCGCTGCCTGAGCGCGCGGGGGCCCCGAAGTTGTCTGCCCCGCGCGCTACCGCTTCGCTGCC
>DASWOE010000116.1:0-1691 GCA_036398875.1 Rhizomicrobium sp. | reverse complement strand
CATGGCGGCGACATCTCGTGCCATCTGCTCTATCCCGAGCCGAACAACCGTATACGGATGATCCCGACCGATCCCGACACCGGCCCGGTCGCGCGCGCCGACCTCGTCAAGGGCTACGAGATCGCGAAGAACAAATACGTCGTCGTCACCAATGACGAGCTGGCGTCGGTGCGGCTGGAAACCACCCGGACCATCGACATCGAGCGTTTCGTCGATGCCGGCGAGATCGACCGGCTCTATTGGAACGATCCCTATTACCTGGTGCCCGACGGCAAGACCGGGACCGAGGCCTACACCGTGATCCGCGACGCGCTGGTCAAGGCGGGCCGCGTCGCCATCGGCCGCGTCGTGATGCACACCCGCGAGCGCATGGTGGCGCTGGAGCCGCGCGGGCGCGGCATCGTCGCCACCACGCTGCGCAGCGCCGGCGAGGTGATCGACGCCAAGGCAGTGTTCGCCGACATCCCGTCGGCCCGCTCCGACAGGCAGATGGTCGCGATCGCCGAGAAGATCATCGCGCAGAAGCAGGGCCCGTTCGATCCCAAGCTGTTCGCCGACCGCTACGAGGCGGCGCTGCGCGACCTGATCCGCCGCAAGCAGAAGGGCGAGAAGCCGGTCGAGGCCGCGCCGGTGGACGATTCCAACGTCATCGACCTGATGGCGGCGCTGAAGAAAAGCCTGGCGCACAAGGGCAAAGCGGCGAACGCCGACGCCAGGCCGAAGAAACGCGCGCGCGGCTAGCCGGCATCTGCGGCGCGGCCGAGGGACGGCGCCGGCCCGCGCTTCGCTAAAATTCGAGCAATTCCCTCAACCGGACCGCAATCCGATGGCCGTAACCTGCGGTTGTGAACCGGGGGGATGCCATGCGTCACACGTTTTTCGCGTCGTTGCTGTTCCTGCTCGCGGCCTGCGCCTCGCCGACCTACACCCTGACCGGCGTTCCCATCGGCAACCAGGTGGCGACCATGAACCAGGGCGCCGCCGCGGTCACCTCGGCCTGGCCCGGCTCGACCATCCTCGTGCGGCCGGTCGATGCCGACCTCTCCGGCAATCTCGCGCTCGACGTGGTGCTCACCAACAATTCGGACGCGGCGGCGGATTTCGGCACGGAGAACATCTCGGTCTCCTATGACGGCCAGACCTGGCTGCCGATGAAGACCTACGAACAGCTCAAGGACCGCCTCGACGACAACGCCTTCGGCGCCAAGCTCGCCGTCGCCATCCTCGGCGGTCTCGACGCCTATGCCTCGTCGCGATCGGCGAACTACAGCGGCGGCGGCGTCGTCTCCACCCCTTACGGGACGAGCAGCTACAGCTACACCGGCGTCGATCCGGTGGCGCGGCAGGTTGCGCTCGACGGCGCCTATGCGCGCGAGCGCAATTCGCTCGACGCCATCGATACGGCGCATGACGGCGCGGTGGCGCAGTTGAAGGCGCGGGCGCTGCGCACGACCACGGTCGGTCCGTCGCAGATATTCGGCGGCGTCGCCGTCGCGGACGAGCCCAAGCTCGACCGCGAGCATGCGACGACGGTGCTGGTGCGCGTGGCGTTCCGCAACGACGTCCATGTGCTGCAGTTCCAGGCGCATCGCCCGGGCGCCCTGCCGGTCCCCGCCGTCGATCTGTCGAACGCGGCCGTGCTCGCGGTCGAGGCGGCGCACAACGTCGTGCCCGCGGTGGCGGCGCCCGGC
>DASWOE010000115.1:0-3458 GCA_036398875.1 Rhizomicrobium sp. | reverse complement strand
ATGGTCGGCACGTCGATGCGGGGCAGCGGCTCGACGGGGAGGAGGAAATAGGCCACCGCGCCCGCCATCGCGACGCCGAAGGTCAGCAGGGTGGTGGCGATCGGGCGGCGGATGAAGGTCTCCGAGAAGCTCATGCCCGGCGCGCCCGCCATTCGCGGATCTGCCCGCCCAGCCGGTCGAAATAGATGTAGATCACCGGCGTGGTGAACAGCGTCAGGAGCTGGCTGACCAGAAGCCCGCCGACGATCGCGATGCCGAGCGGATGGCGCAGCTCCGAGCCCGTCCCCGAGCCGATCATCAGCGGCAAGGCGCCGAACAGCGCCGCCACGGTCGTCATCAGGATGGGCCTGAAGCGCAGCAGCGCCGCCTGGTGGATCGCCTCGCGCGGGGTCTTGCCCTCATGGCGCTCCGCCTCCAGCGCGAAGTCGATCATCATGATGGCGTTCTTCTTCACGATGCCGATCAGAAGGATGATGCCGATGATCGAGACGATGCCCAGATCGTTGCCCGTCAGGATCAGCGCCAGCAGCGCGCCGACGCCGGCCGAGGGCAGCGTCGAGAGGATGGTCACCGGATGGATGAAGCTCTCATAGAGCACGCCCAGCACGATATAGACCGTCACGATCGCGGCCAGGATCAGCAGCAGCTCGTTGCCGAGCGCCGACTGGAAGGCGAGCGCCGCGCCCTGGAAATCCGTCGAGATGCTGGCCGGCAGGCCGGCATCGGTCTCGGCCTGCTTGACCGCGTCCACCGCGGCGCCCAGCGAATAGCCCGGCGCCACGTCGAACGAGATCGAAGCGGAGGGGAACTGGCCCAGATGATCGACTTCGAGCGGCATCGGCATCGACTCGATCCGCGCGAAGGCGGACAGCGGCACCTGCTCCCCGCCGGCCGAGGGCAGGTGGATGTCGCCCAGCGATTGCAGCGAATTCTGCACATTGGGATCGGCTTCCAGGATGACGCGGCGCTGGTTCGACTGGGTGAAGATGGTCGAGATGATGCGCTGGCCGAAGGCGTCGTAGAGGGCGTTGTCGATGGTCGCCGCGGTGATGCCGAAGCGCGCCGCGGTGTCGCGGTCCACCATCACCGTCGCCGACAGGCCGCGATCGAGATAATTGGTCGAGACGTTCTGCAATTCGGGCCGCGCCGCCATGGTCGAAAGCAGCTTGGGCACCGCGGTGCGCAGCGGCTCCTTGCTCGCATCCTCCAGCACGAACTGGTACTGCGCCCGGCTGACCGTGGAATCGATCGTCAGGTCCTGCACCGGCTGCAGATAGAGCGCGATGCCGGGCACGCCATGGGCCCGCGCCGCGATATTGGCGATGGCGTCGGTGACGCCGTCGCTGCGCGCATCCTTGGGCAACAGGTTGATCAGGAAGCGGCCGCTGTTCATCGTCGCGTTGTTGCCATCGACGCCGATGAAGGAGGACAGGCTCACGACGTCGGGATCCTGCAGGATCGCGGCGGCCAGCGCCTGCTGGCGGCGCGACATCTCGGCGAAGGAGACGGTCGGCCCGGCCTCGGTGATGCCCTGCACCAGGCTGGTGTCCTGGGTCGGAAAGAAGCCCTTGGGGATGACGATATAGAGCACCACGGTCAGCGCCAGCGTCGCCACCGCGACCAGCAGCGTGAGCGGCTGGCGGTCCAGCACCCATTGCAGCATGCGGTCATAGCCGGCGATGACGCGGTTGAAGGCGTCCTCCGCCTTGGCGGCCAGCGAACCCGGCTCGGGCTCCTTGTGGCGGCGCAGCAGCTTGGCGCACAGCATCGGCACCAGGGTCAGCGACACCACCGCCGAGATCAGGATGGTGATGGCGAGCGTCACGGCGAATTCGCGGAACAGCCGCCCCACCACCTCCTGCATGAACAGCAGCGGGATCAGGACCGCGATCAGCGACACGGTCAGCGACACGATGGTGAAGCCGATCTCGCCGGCGCCCTTCAGCGCCGCCTCAAGCGGAGTGTCGCCGGCCTCCAGATAGCGGGTGATGTTCTCGATCATCACGATGGCGTCATCGACCACGAAGCCCGCGGCGATGGTCATCGCCATCAGCGACAGATTGTTGAGCGAATAGCCGAGCAGGTACATCGCCGCGAAGGTGCCGACGATCGACAGCGGCACCGACAGGCTGGGGATGAAGGTCGCCGGGATGTTGCGCAGGAACAGGTAGATCACCAGAACGACCAGCACGATGGCGAGGCCGAGCTCGAACTCGACGTCGGACACCGAGGCGCGGATGGTGGTGGTGCGGTCGGTCAGCACCGTCACGTCCAGCCCGGCGGGCAGCCCCGCCGTGATCTGCGGCAGCATCGCCTTGATCGCATCGACCACCCCGATCACATTGGCGCCGGGCTGGCGCTGCACGTTGAGCAGGATCGCCGGCGTCTTGTTCATCCAGGACAGCAGCTGGACGTTCTCCGCGCTCTGCACCACCTGCGCGACGTCGGACAGGTGCACCGGCGCGCCGTTCTTGTAGGCGACGACGATGTCCTTGTACTCGTCGGCCGATTGGAGCTGGTCGTTGGCGTCGATGGTGTAGGACTGCGCCGCGCCGTCGAAACTGCCCTTGGGCGCGTTGGAATTGGCGTTGGAGATCGTGGTGCGCAGGTCGTCGAGGTTCAGCCCATAGGCCGCCAGCGCCTGCAGGTTGGCCCGCACCCGCACCGCCGGCTTCTGCCCGCCGGCGATGGAGACCAGGCCCACCCCCGACAGCTGGCTGATCTTCTGCGCGATGCGGGTGTCGGCGAGCTCCTGCACCTGGGTCAGCGGCATGGTCGTCGAGGCGATCGCCAGCGTGATGATCGGCGCGTCGGCCGGATTGACCTTGGCGTAGACCGGCGGCGCCGGCAGGCTCTGCGGCAGCAGGTTGCCGCCGGCATTGATCGCCGCCTGCACCTCCTGCTCGGCGATGTCGAGGCTGAGGCTGAGGTCGAATTGCAGCGTGACGACCGAGGCGCCGGACGAGCTGACCGACGACATCTGCGAGAGGCCCGGCATCTGGCCGAACTGCTTTTCGAGCGGCGCGGTGACCGAGGAGGTCATCACCTCCGGCGAGGCGCCGGGCAGGAAGGTCTGCACCTGGATGGTCGGGTAGTCGACCTCCGGCAGGGCCGAGAGCGGCAGATAGGAATAGCCGACGAGCCCGACCAGCAGGATCGCGATCATCAGCAGCGATGTCGCGACCGGGCGGAGAATGAAGGGAGCGGAGGGGTTCATCGGGGGGGACCGGCGTCGCGGCGCTTACGGCCCGCCGCCTCCGCCGCCGCGATGGCCGCCGCCGCCGCGCCGCATCTTCTTGAGCGCGGCCTGGCAGGTGTCGCTGAAGCTGTCGCGGTTCTGGCGCAGGCACATGAACATGTCGGGCCCGGTCTTGCCGGCGCAATATTTGGCGAGGTCCGGGCCGCACACCTTCCTCATCGCGGCGCGGCGCTGGGCCCGCGCGGCATCGGGGCCGGCA
>DASWOE010000114.1:0-4037 GCA_036398875.1 Rhizomicrobium sp. | reverse complement strand
GAGAACGAATGGCGCAACGTGCTGGCGCAGATCGGCGAGCGCTATGGCCGCGGGCAGGCGCCGCATGTGCGCCAGCGCCGCGATCCCAAGCATCGCAACCAGCAATCGGTGCTGCTGGACTCGGCCTTCCCGCGCCTTTCGGGCTTGAGCGAATTCATCCGTAGGCAGATCACCGCGGACGACATCGTCGGTCTGGCGCGGTCGCAATCGGTGACCTCGCCGGACCTGCTCGGCGACAAGGCGCCGGCCTTCGAGGCCGATCTGCGCGCGGCGCTGGCGCAGATCGCGCCCGACGGGCGCTTCACCGAGATCGCGGAGTTGAGCGCGGTGGTGGCGCGGCGGACGTGACGGAGGCTCAGAGCCCTTCGAACAGCGCGGTGGAGAGATAGCGCTCGGCAAAGGAGGGAATGATCGCGACGATGGTCTTTCCCGCCATGTCGGCGCGCGCGCCGACCTCCAGCGCGGCCGCGATGGCGGCGCCGGATGAAATGCCGACGGGTATCCCCTCCAGCCGCGCGGCCCTTCGCGCCGCCGAGAATGCCGTCTCATTGGCGATGGTGACGACCTCGTCGATGACGTTCCGGTCCAGGATCGCCGGGACGAAGCCGGCGCCGATGCCCTCGATGGGATGGCCATGCGCCGCGCCGCCCGAAAGGACGGCCGAGTCCTCGGGCTCGACGGCGATCATCCTGATGGCGGGTTTGCGGGCCTTCAGCACCTGGCCGATGCCGGTGATCGTGCCGCCGGTGCCCACCCCGCAGACCACCGCATCGACACCGCCTTCGGTGTCGTTCCAGATTTCCTCCGCCGTGGTGCGGCGGTGGATGGACGGATTGGCGGGATTTTCGAATTGCTGCGGAATGACCGCGCCCGGAATCGTATCGACGATCTCTTTTGCCTTGGCCATCGCCGCCTTCATGCCGCCCTTGGACGCCTGCGTCAGGACGAGTTCGGCGCCGAGCAGCGCCAGCATCTTGCGGCGCTCCATCGACATCGAATCGGGCATGACGAGGATGAGCCGATACCCCTTGGCCGCCGCGACGAACGCAAGCGCAATGCCCGTATTGCCGCTGGTCGGCTCGACCAGCGTGTTGCGTCCCGGCGCGATCTGGCCGTCGCGCTCCATGGCCTCGATCATCGATACCCCGATCCGATCCTTGACGCTGGCGAGCGGATTGAAGAATTCGAGCTTGAGAAGGATGTCGGCCTTGGCGCCGGCCTCTCCCGGCATCCGCGCCATGCGGACGAGGGGCGTATTGCCGATCGTCTCGGTGATGGAGTTGTAGATCCGGCCCCGGCCCGGCTCGCGAGCCGGCGCGATGCGCGTGTTGTCCGACGGTGGCATGGCATCCTCTCGGTGGAAACGACGAGCGGACTGTTTCCCAGCGCAGGATCGTGTTCAAGGCCATCCCCAAGCGAACGCTCCAAAAGCGGCGAGCACGGTCCCAGTCGCACGCTGGCGACGCTTGGCCGCCTGGTCGGTGCGGCCGTGGCGATTTGAAGTGAGATCGTCATCCCCGGCCGAGCGCCGCGCTGCGCACGGCTCGCCGGGGACGACAGTCGGAGCTACACGAACTCGACCTTGAGGATTTCATAGGAACGCGCGCCGCCGGGCGTCGAGACCTCGACGGTGTCGCCCTTGCCCTTGCCGATCAGCGCGCGCGCGATCGGCGACGACAACGAAATCCGGCCGCGCCGGGCGTCGCTCTCCACGTCGCCGACGATCTGGTATTTGCGCTTTTCGTCGGAATCCTCGTCCACCAGCGTGACGGTGGCGCCGAACTTGACGGTCGAGCCGGTGAGCTTGGAGACGTCGATCACGTCGGCGCGGCCGATCTGGTCCTCCAGTTCCATCACGCGGCCCTCGATGAAGCTCTGGCGTTCCTTGGCGGCGTGGTACTCGGCGTTCTCCGACAGATCGCCATGGGCGCGCGCTTCGGCGATCGCCTTGATGATCTCGTGGCGTTCGACGTTCTTGAGGTGGTTCACTTCGTCTTCGAGGGCCCGAAAGCCCGCGGCAGTCATCGGGATGCGTTCCATGTCACGGTCGTCCTGTATTCGGCAAAGCTGCTCCACCCGGTCCCGCCCTGGGCAGGTCGCCGGCTGAGGAAGGTCCTGGTTTCGTTAAATCCTTGTTACGCCTAAGCTTTCTCGTCCCGTCCGGGGGCGCTAACCGGCAAGTGTAGGATTGCGACAACACGACTGCAAGGGCACCGGCGTCCGCCCGTCAGGCATAGCTCTGCAGGGGGCGGACGCCCAATTCGCCCTGCTGCAGGGCGGCGATGGCTTCCGCCGCCGCGGCGGCGCCCGCCATGGTCGTGTAATAGGGCACTTTCAGCGTCAGCGCGGTGCGCCGGATCGACATCGAATCGGCCAGCGCGCGGGCGCCCTCGGTGGTGTTGAACACCAGATGGATCTCGCCGTTCTTCAGCGCGTCCACGACATGCGGCCGCCCTTCGAGCACCTTGTTGATGCGCTTGACCGCGAGGCCCGCGGCGCTGAGCACGTCGGCGGTGCCGCGGGTGGCGACGATCTCGAAGCCGAGCTCGCTCAGCCGCCGCGCCGGCCCGACGGCGAGCGGCTTGTCGGCCTCGCGCACCGAGATGAACACGCTGCCGGCGAGCGGCAGTTTCAGGCCGGCGCCGATCTGGCTCTTGGCGAAGGCGCGGCCGAAATTGGCGTCCAGCCCCATGACCTCGCCGGTCGAGCGCATTTCGGGCCCCAGGATCGGATCGACGCCGGGGAAGCGCGCGAACGGCATCACCGCCTCCTTGACCGAGATATGCGGCGATGCGGACGGCGTGAGATCGAAGGCGGACAGTCTCTCGCCTGCCATCACCCGGGCGGCGATCGCCGCGACGGGCAGGCCGATCGCCTTGGCGACGAAGGGCACGGTGCGGCTGGCGCGCGGGTTGACCTCGAGGACGAAGATGTCGTCGCCCTGCACGGCGTATTGCACGTTCATCAGGCCGCGGACTTTCAGGGCGCGGGCGAGCGCGACCGTCTGCCGCTCGATCTCGCGCACGATCTGCGGCTTGAGCGAATGGGGCGGCAGTGCGCAGGCCGAGTCGCCCGAATGCACGCCCGCCTCCTCGATATGCTCCATGATGCCGGCGATGAAGACGTCGCCGTCATGGTCGCAGATGGCATCGACATCGACTTCGGTGGCGCGATAGAGGAAGCCGTCGATCAGGACCGGATTGGCGCCGGAGATGCGGAACAATTCGCCGGACTGCACCTGCGCCTTGAGGCCGGCCTCGTCGGCGCACACCACCATGCCGCGGCCGCCCAGCACATAGGACGGGCGCAGGATCACCGGATAGCCGATGAGGCGCGCCGCCGCGACCGCCTCGTCCGCCGTCAGCGCGGTGGCGTTGCGCGGCTGTTTCAGCGCCAGATCCTGCAACAGGACCTGGAAGCGCTTGCGGTCCTCGGCAAGGTCGATGGCGTCGGCCGAGGTGCCCAGGATCGGCACGCCCTCCGCGACCAGCGTGTTGGCGAGCTTAAGCGGCGTCTGGCCGCCGAACTGCACGATGACGCCGGCCAGCGTGCCGTTGGACTGCTCGACGCGCACGATCTCCAGCACGTCCTCGGCCGTCAGCGGCTCGAAATAGAGCCGGTCGGAGGTGTCGTAATCCGTCGATACCGTCTCCGGATTGCAGTTGATCATGATCGTCTCATAGCCCTGGGCGGACAGCGAGAACGCCGCATGGCAGCAGCAATAGTCGAACTCGATGCCCTGGCCGATGCGGTTGGGCCCGCCGCCCAGGATGATGATCTTCTTCTTGTCCGTGGGCTTGGCCTCGCACTCGGCGGCGCCGCCGAACGGGGTCTCGTAGGTCGAGTACATATAGGGCGTCAGCGCCGCGAACTCCGCGGCGCAGGTGTCGATGCGCTTGAACACCGGCCGCACGCCCAGCGCGCGGCGACGCTTGGCGACCTCGGCGGAATTGAGCCTGGTGAGCTCGCCCAGCCGATCGTCGGAGAAGCCCTTCTTCTTGAGCTCGAGCAGCGCTTTGGCGTCCTTGGGCAACCCG
>DASWOE010000113.1:0-1685 GCA_036398875.1 Rhizomicrobium sp. | reverse complement strand
GGCCGCCGGACAATTCGTTCGGCCGCTTGGCCGCGAAGCGGCTCAGATCGACCAGTTCGAGCAGCTCGGCCACGCGCGCCCTGGCGCCGCCGCCGCGGCCGAGCGCGAAGGCGATGTTCTGCGCCGCGCTCATATTGGGAAACAGGGCATAGGACTGGAACACCATGCCCATGCCGCGCAAGGCGGGCGCCAGGGCGGTGATGTCGGCGCCGTCGCTGCGGACGCGGCCGCCGCTCGGCGTCTCCAGGCCCGCGATCAGCCGCAGCGCCGTCGTCTTGCCGCAGCCCGACGGCCCCACCAGGCAGACGAATTCGCCCGCGCCGATGTCGAGCGTCAGCCCGTCCAGCGCCGTGACCGCGCCGAACCGCTTGGCGAGGCCCTGGACCGCGAGATGGGCCGTGTCCGCGGCGGTCATTGCGCGGTGCCGTAGCGCGCGCTCCACGCCTTGACGATGCGGTCGCGGTTCCTGGCCATCCAGCGCAGATCGTTCTTCGCCAGATGCGCGGCATAGTCCGGCGGCAGATTGGGCACCGGGCGCGCGAAGGATTTGGCGCCGACCACCGAAAAATTCTTGGCGTAGAGTCGCATCGCGGCGTCGGTGAAGGCCCAGTCGATGAAGGCCTTCGCCGCCTTCTCGTGTGGGCTGCCCGCGATCAACGCGGTGGCTTCCAGGTCCCAGCCGACGCCTTCGCGCGGCACCACGACCGCGATGGGATAGCCCTGGCCCTTCATCTGGGCGGCGCGGAAATCGATCGAGATGCCGATCGGCGTTTCGCCGCGCGCCGCGTCCTTGCACGGCTTGGAGCCGGAATGGGCATATTCGGTGACGTTCTTGTTGAGCGCGTCCATGAACGCCCAGCCCTTGTCCTCGCCGAAAATCTGCAGCCACGTCGCGACGGCGAGATAGCCGGTGCCGGACGAAGCCGGATCGGGCATGGTGATCGCATGGGCATAGACAGGCTTGGTCAAATCATCCCAGCTTGTCGGCATCGGCAGGCCGCGCCGCGCCGCCTCGACCGTGTTCACGCAGACCGCTGCCGACCACAGATCCTCGCCGGTCCAGTGCGCCGGATGCACCGGATCGCGGAAGCGCGGATCGAGCCGCGCGGCCAATTTTGGCGTATAGGCCGCCAGCAGGCCCTGGTCTTCCAAAACCATCATCGAGGTCGCGGCCAGCGCGAACACCACGTCGGCCTGCGGCGCCTTCTTCTCGGCCAGCAGCTTCGCGGTCACGATGCCGGTGGAATCGCGCACCCAGACCAGGTCGATGTCCGGATGCGCCTTTTCGAAGGACGTTTCATAGGGCGGCAGCTGGTCGGCTTCCGCCGCGGTGTACACGACCAGCCGTTCTTTGGCGTGTTCGGCGGGCGAACAGCCGACAAGTCCGGCCGCGAGCAACGCCAAGGCTGCAATCCGTCGCATGGTCTTCCCCCGGCCACGGACGCATCCGCCACGCCCATGACCCCCAAGGATATTGTCTAATCGCCGATTGCGACGTTTTTTGTTCACCGCCCGCTGCGGCCATTTGTGCAGGCGCGCGCAGGTTTTGCTTGGCCGCCGGCCGCCGCCCTGTCGTAAGACCGTTGCAGGGAAGGGCTAGCGAGGCCGCCCGGCCAAAGAGGAACGTCATGCAACAGGATCGACGGCGCTTTCTGCAGACGACCGCGCTCGGCACCGCTTTCGCG
>DASWOE010000112.1:0-28443 GCA_036398875.1 Rhizomicrobium sp. | reverse complement strand
GGAATGCGTTAACAAGACCCCGGCAAGAGCTGAGCCCAATGGGAAGCCCAGGACGTTTAGGCTCATGGAAACCGAGAGGACGCGTCCGAACTGGTTCGGGTCTGTCCGACGCTGACGAAGTGACAGCAACCCGACGTCGATGGGGCCGCTGAGTGCACCGGCAATGAGCAGTCCGGCGACCAGTCCGCCAAAGCCGAATTCAGCCGCTATCGGCCATGACGCCAGAGCCACGATGAGCATCCCGACGACCATGACATTGCGCTCCCGCCCGGCTGTCGAAAGATGACCGGCAACAAGCGCACCTATGCCGCCCGCCAGCCCAGCCGCCGCCCACATGAATCCCGCAACCGAGCTGCCAATGCCCGTTGGGAATTCGCGAACTGCAAGCACCGGAACGACGACGACGAGAACGCCCCAGGTGACTTGGTATAGAGAGTAGGAAAATGCGAGCCCACGAAGAGTCGGCTCACGCGCGACCACCGCAATCCCCTCAACTGTTTGCTGCATCAGGGAGGCTTTGGACGGCGTAGATCGCGGCAGCCGATGAAGTCTGGATACGAAGACGGTTGCGCCCGCGTATGCGAATGCGATTGCGATAAACACGCTCGATGATCCGGCAAAGCCGACAAGTAAGCCGGTGACGCCCGGCCCCAATACATCGGTTGTAGCGTAGATCGCGGTATCAACCGCGTTAGCTCGGTCGAGCGCATGTGAGGGCACCAAGCGGGGCAGAAGAGTCCTGATGCCGGCCCGGCTCAAAGGGCTTGTGAGCGAGAGTGTGGCAACGAGAACCAGAAGAACGGTTGGACTGGCCCAGCCAAACCCGCCCGCCACGATCAAGACGACGATCAGGGCCGAACTCACAGCCATATCGACGGTGACTGCAAATACCGGTCCTATGCGATCGAGCAGCGCTCCTGCAAGCGGGCTTACCACCAAGCCCGGTCCGACGAGCGCAAAGCTCAGCCACCCAACCAAGGTTGGGGAGGAAAAGCGTTCCAATGCATAGAGGATGATAGCCAGTGAAGACATGCTACCGGCCAGTCGAGATAGGGAGGCAGCGGCAAGCAACTCCGGAAGGTCCGCGACGGCTAGGAGGTCGCGATACGAGATCGGGCGCTCTGCCATATTGGTCTCACGCGGTGCCGTACGTTCGATAACCGCCCGCGCGGTCATATAGCCACGATTCACCGTATTCGTGAACGTCGATGCCTTCCCATGGAAGGCGATCAGCTGGGGATTCGAAGGACAATCATCAGCCAGTTCGCAGTTTCATCCTGCCGGTGCGCCATTTTTGATGGCGGCGTCGCGCGATGCCGCCCACCAACCCATCGCGCGCCGCCGCAAAGTTCGCAGTTTCATCCTGTCCGGTGCGCCATTTTTTTGGCGGGCGGGCAAAGTAGCCGCCACGCCAGCCCTGCCTTGCCCGCCCACGCAGTTCTACTTTCATCCTGTCGGGCGCACCATTTTGGATGGCGTACGGGCAAAGCAGCCGCCACGCCAGCCCTGCCTTGCCCACCCGCGCAAAGCTGCGCCGACCTTCGCAGTTCATCCTGCCTAAGCCGGGAAGACCGGCGGCGCATGGTCTTGCGGATTGTTGATCCAGACGATCTTGGCATCGACGAACGCGATCAATCTCGGCATCCTCCCCGTGCCGAGCGCGTACAACATGCCGGCCTGGGAGACGGAAGCCGGCACGACAGTCTTCGCGCCCTTTCCAAAGGACACGTCCTATTTCGGCGACCCGAGCCGGCAATGGATGATCAATTTCCGCGTGCGCGATCTCGACAAGATGGCGGCGCAGCTGCGCGCCAACGGCATCGCGGTCGAGCTCGATCCGGAGCTTTATCCAAATGGCCGGTTCGCCAAGATGCTCGATCCGGACGGCAACCCGATCCAGCTCTGGCAGCCGGAAGGCAAGGGTCCCGGATAGGCGGGGCCGTCAGGGATCAGCCGCTCTCGACGAGCGGTGGCCGGTTCGCAGGTTCATCCGTCGGATATGCCGCTTTCGCGCCGTCGCCGTCCGGGCCCAGCGCCATGGTTCATGGCGCGCGGTAACGCGTCGCGAGCTGCGGCGACTGCGCCGCAAATGCCGCGAGATCGGCCTTGAACACCGCGTCGAGCAAGTCGGATCTCTCGACACCGGGAGCGCAGACGATTTCGCCGAGGGCGAGCCCTCGCAGACTGGCGGTTACGACGTCATCCGCCGACATGCGCGGCACCGCACGCAGGTCGAGCCCTTGGCGCTCGTGAAACTCGGTCGCGACCACCCCCGGGCAGAGCGCCTGAACACGCAGGCCCTTGGATTTCAGCTCTTCGTGCAGCGCCTGCGAGAATGCGACGATGTGGGCCAGCGTCCCCGTATAGACCGCCCGGCGAAGCGGCAATTGCTCGACCGGCGCGGGCCCGCTGAACCCCAGCATGCCCGAGACGTTGATGATCGTGCCTTCGCCTCTCGCGATCATGCCGGGGATCGCGGCGCGCGCCAGCATCGTCGGAGCGACCACCTTCACATGGAGAAGCTCGTCCGCCTTGTCGGCCGGCAGCTCGGCGAACGCCATGTAATGCGCGACTCCGGCATTGTTGACGAGCATGCTGAGCTCCTCGCCGGCGCACACATCGGCGACAGCTGTCACGCCTTCGTCGGTGCCCAGATCGGCGACCAAAGGACGAACCTTGACGGTTGGAAGCGCGGTGGCGAGTTCTTCGAGTCGATCGCGGCGGCGCGCCACGGCGACGAGATCGTATCCGTCGGCGCCGAGCCGGTGGGCAAAGGCCCGACCGATGCCGGAGGATGCGCCGGTGACAAGCGCCAGCCGCGGGCCGCGCCCTTGACGGTCCGGCTTGTCTTCTTCCGAAGCGGGCGTGCGGTCAGACATGTTCATGGCCCTTTCGGTCGGGTCGGCCCGATTTGTTCCAGGGTGCCCATGTCGCGCGGCGCGACCGAGGCGCGGCTTTCATGGCGTTCCGGCGACATTCACCGCGCCCTGCGCGATCATCTCGTCGAGGAACGATTGCGTATCGGCCGTGCACCGGGCTTCGTCGATCTCGAACGTCTGCCGCAGAGCCTCGACCAGGGACGGCAGGGTGCGCGGAACGTCCAGCAACGCCCAGACCGCGGAGCCGACACGGTCGAATTCGAGATAGACCCAGCTGCGCGTGTTCAGGAGCACGACATCGCCCTGGACGTTCGCGTGAACGACATCGCTGGAGCGCATGTAAGTGAGCACCTGGACCTTGACGAACGATTTTGTCGCCGGCGGAAACTATACCGCGCCGGTTTGGCCGGCAACGCCGGATGGCCGGCTTCCATGCCCGGTCCGCGTCCGTTAATCAGGGATATGAGCTTCGCAGGACCGGTGCCCGGAATCCCCGATGCGGTCATTCGCGTTGTCGGTGACCTGCCGGCGCAGCTGGACCATGCCGAGGCCGCGGGCCCGCAGACCCAGGCCCGGGCCGGCGCCTTGCTGCTGGTGGTGCCGGGCGTCGGCCGCTTCCTGGTCCGCGACGGCATGACGATCGACCTGGCGGTGGATCCTGGAGCCGATCCCGGCATGGTGTCGCTGATGCTGCACGGCTCTGCGCGCGGTGCCCTGATCCATCAGCGCGGCGAGCTGCCGCTGCATGCCGCCACGCTGGTTCCGCCGGGCGGCAGTGCGGCCTTTGCGATTTGCGGTCCGTCGGGCGCGGGCAAATCGACGCTGGCGGCCGCGCTCAGCCGCCGGGGCTGGACGCTGGTCGCCGACGATACCACCCGCGTCACCTGGACCGGAACGGAGGCCCTGGCCTGGCCGAGCCGCGACAGCATCAAGCTGTGGCGCGATGCCTGCGAGACCAACGGCATCGATGTGGCGCAGCTCGAGCGCGTTTGCGCCGGGATGGACAAGCACTACATCCGCGTGCCGACACGCGCCGAGCCGGTCAAGCTTGCCGCCGTGATCGAGTTGAGGATCGACAGCCCCCATGATTCCGTGCCGTCGAGGGGTGCGGAGAAGATGGCCCTGCTCACCCGTCACACCTATCGCCCGGCGCAGATCAGGCCGCTCGGCCGCGTGGCGGATTATGTGGACATCGTGGCGAAGGTCGCCGGCGCGTGCCGATTTTTTTTCCTGGGCGGCGCGCGCGCCCGCCCGGTCCAGGCGCTGGCCGACGCGGTCGATGCGGCGGTGCGCTGACATGTCCGCGCTCGCCGGGGTCTGGAATTTCGACGGCAAGCCCGACGCGGCCGGGACATGCGCGCGGATGCTCGCCGCGCAGGCGATCTACGGACCGCATGACGTGTCCCAATGGGACGACGGACCGGTCGCGCTTGGCCGGCGTCTCTTCCGCACGCTGACGGAAGATGTTCACGACCGCCAGCCGCTTGCGGGCGGCGCCGGGCGGTTCACCCTCGTCGCCGACCTGCGGCTCGACAACCGCGACGAGCTGATCGGGGCGTTGCGGATCGCGGACGCGGCCGAAACGGCCGACAGCGCGATCCTCATGGCGGCCTGGGAGCGTTGGGGGGAGAGCTGTTTCGACCGGCTGGTGGGCGACTATGCCTTCGCGCTGTGGGACGCGGGAGAGCATCGCCTGACGCTCGCGCGCGATCCGCTCGGCGCACGGCCGCTGCACTATCACCGCGGGCTGAATTTCTTCGCCTTTGCCTCCATGCCGAAAGGCCTGCACGCGCTGCCGGTCATTCCGCGCAGGCCCGACGAAGAGCGCGTCGCCGAATTCCTGGCGCTGCTGCCCGAAGGCGAGTCGGCGAGTTTCTTCCAGGACGTGAAGCGCGTCGCGGCCGGTCATGTCGTGGTGGTCGCGCCCGGCGGCATCGCCGCGCGCCGGCATTGGCAGCCGCAGCGCCGGACGCTGAAACTGGCAAGCGCCGAAGAGTATGCCGAGGGGCTGCGCCATCATCTGGACCAGGCGGTACGCGCGCAATTGCGCGGCGCGGGCGGCACCGTGGCGGCGCATCTGAGTTCCGGCTTCGACAGTTCGGCCGTGGCATCGACCGCGGCACGACTTCTGGCGCCGGAGGGCGGCAAGGTGGTCGCCTTCACGGCGGTTCCGCTCGAAGGTTTTGCCGGGCCGGCGCTGCGGGGCCGCCTCGGCGACGAGGGCCCGATCGCGGCCAAGACCGCCGCGCTGTATCCGAACATGGAGCATGTGCCGGTCCGCACCCCCGGCCGCACCCCGCTCGACAATCTCGACCGAAATTTTTTCCTCTACGACCAGCCGGTGCTGAATCTGTGCAACGCGCTCTGGGGCGATGCGATTCTGGACGGCGCCCGCGCCCGCAAGCTCTCCGTCCTGCTGACCGGCCAGATGGGAAATATGAGCATCAGCTATGACGGCCTGACGCTGCTGCCGCAATTGGTGCGCCGCGGGCACTGGCTCAAATGGCTGCGCGAAGGCGCAGGGATCCTGCGCCGGGGGCATCTGAAATGGCGCGGGCTGCTCAATCAATCGTTCGGACCCTATGCGCCGCTTCCACTGTGGACTTGGGCCAATCGCGTGTTCGAGGGCCGAAAGGTCGGTATCGGCGCCTATTCGGCGCTGCGGCCGGAACGCGCCGCCGAGCTCGACCTCGCAGGCCGCGCCCGCGCCCGCGCGCTCGATCTGTTCTACCGGCCGCGCCGGGACGGGTTCGAGAGCCGGCTCTGGGTGCTGCGCCGGGTGGATCTGGGCAACCACTTCAAAGGCGCACTCGGCGGCTGGGGAGTCGATCTGCGCGATCCGACGGCGGATCGGCGCCTCATCGAGTTCAGCCTGGCCGTGCCGGAGGATCAGTTCCTGGTCGATGGCGAGATCAAGGCGCTGACCCGGCTTGCCTTTGCGGACCGGCTGCCGCCCGAAGTGATCAATGTGCGGGGAAAGGGCTACCAGGCGGCGGATTGGCATGTGGGCCTGACGGCGGCCCGCCCGGCGCTTCGCGAAGAGATCGATCGGCTGGCCGAATGCGGCCCGGCCGCCGCAGCGATCGACCTGCCGCGGCTCAAGCGGCTGGTCGAGGATTGGCCCGATGGCGGCTGGGAGACGGACGACGTCGCGGCGTCCTACCGGCTGGCGCTTCTGAGGGGCGTTTCGACCGGCCATTTCGTTCGTCGGGCGACGGGAAGCAACGCCTGACGGCCCGCAGCCGTCATCCCCAGATTCGCAGGGCGTGGCGGTCGTGACGGCCGAAAACATCCACGGCCGCGCCTGCCGCGAGGGGGCGCGGCGCAGCGAACGGCCAGAAGATCACCGCCCAGGCCGAGAGCGCACCGGGCGACGGCTTGTTCTCATACCAGCCTTCCGCGTCCATCTGCAGGGCGATCCATTGGGCGACGCCGTTGGCAGTGCCGGCCGCGGCGGTCAGCGTTACCGACGCGGCCGCCGCCGGAAAGGGCCCGCCGGACTGGAAGTCGAAATCGAACAGGTCGGCGGGCGCGCTCAACAGCGCCAGCCGCGGATCGCCGCATTTGACCTCGTAGGAATTGGCGGCGAGACGGTTGAAAATCGACAGGTCGAAACCATCGACCGTGTCCATGCGCCGCCGATGGATCAAGGCGTCATGGGCAAGGGCCACGCGGACGATCCCACGCGCGGGAACGATCCTGGCGCCCGGCTTGAGCAGCGCGCGAGCGGCATGTTCGGTGACCGGCAGCGCGTCTTCGCCGACGATCGTGTTGCTCACGATCTCGCTGACCAGCAGATCCGCCCGCCCGCCCAGGTCGTCCTCGACGGAGAGGTCGATCGAATTCTTCGCAACGACGCTGATGCGCCCGGCATAGCCGTTGACGGCCACGATCTCCCGCGCCGCCGCGGCGATGGCGGGCGTCATTTCGCACGTCACCACCTTTTTGGCGCCGGCGCGCGCAGCCATCATGGCCAGGATCGCGGTTCCCGTTCCGATTTCCAGCACCGCCGTTTGCGGGGTCACATGGCGCCGGAGCGCGGCCTCGTAGGCGGCATTGCGCGCCGCGTCGCGGACGATCTGGAAATGCCAATGGGGCACGCCGGGCGAGAGCACATTGGCGGCCAGGCTGCGGATTTCGGCATCGTCCGGCGCCGCGCGCAGCGCCCGGATGGCGACGTCGCAGGCGCGCGCTTCCTCGCCCTTGTCCCGCAGGATGCCGGCCAGGCGTATGAGCGCAATCGGGTTTTCCGCGGCGCTCTCGACCAAGGCATCCAAGGGAGTCGGCGTGTTCATGGGGGCCCGTTTTTTTTCGAAACTCCGCGGAGGATTATTCTCCGCGCAGGTTTTGCGGCAAGCGGGAACGAAGGTCCGAAGCCGTACCTAGGCATCATGTATATCGCGTGCCAGGCTTCAAATGGCTGTATCGGGCGGCAACCGCCCTTCCCAATTGCCGGTTCTTCTGCCATGATGCACTGCAACCTGCAGAAATCTGCCTTTCAAAGGGGGACCGTGCAAATGAGCGTTGAGACCCAGAAGAACGCAACACCGAACGGACCGATGCTCGCGGCGCAGAACGGTACGCTGGCGGCGTGGCAGCGTCCGCAGTGGCGTGCCCTGGCTGCCAAGGAAGCCCGAATCGGCACCGGCCACAATTCAGATTACCTGAACGACCTGTCCTGAGTCTTCGCCGCCGCCCCGATCGGTATGGCGGCTGGTTGGGCGGATTCGGCGCCGCTTTTCGGTTTCCCGTTCCGCGGATCGCTCGCGGCAGCGCAAAAAAACGCCCGGTTGATGTATCAACCGGGCGTTTTGCATTGATGCGTCGGCGGCCTTAGCTCTTCGGGGCCGTGACGGTGATCGTACCGGCGCTCGTGTTTCCGCCGATCTCGTTATCGCCGTAGGAAACGGTGGCGCCGCCGCCCGTCGGGAACAGCGCGGTCCCGTTCGCGGTGATGACCGACGTGCCGACGATCGCCTGCGCCTGGGTGCCGCTTGCGACCACGCCATAGAGGCTGCCATTCGTGATCATCGTATGGTTGGCCGTGACGACCGCCTGCGTTCCGGCCGCCACGGCGGCGATTCCGATGGCATCGCCCGAAACCGTGCTGTCCGTGAGCACGGCGGAGGAAATGCCCGCCCCCGCCGTGGTGGTGTTGACGCTGAACCCGTTGGTGTTGTTTTCGAGCCTCACCCGGTCCAGCAGGGCGATCGCGCTGCCGCCGCTGACCGGTTGGATCAGGACGCCGCCGCCGGTGGCCGTGCTGCCGCTGCCCGCGCCGTTATCGGCGATCAGGGTGTCGGATACGTAAAGCGTCGCCGCAGCGTTGGGTGCGAACCGGATGCCAAAGCCGGTGGCGCTTCCGGCCGCGTTGTTTCCCCGGATCTTGCAGTGATCGATATGCAGCGCCGAACCCTGGATGAAGTTGATGCCGATGGTCCCGGCCGCGATTCCTTCGATATCGATTCCGGTCAGATAGACGATCCCGCCCGCGGCATTGACCGTGATCGCCGCCGTGTTCGGGTTGGTGATGCCGCCTTCGGTGTAATCGCAGACGAGCGCGATCGACTTGGTGATGGTCACGGCGCCGAACCCGCCCGGATCGAGGCAGTTGATCTCGCCGTTGACCGCCGTCTTCGAGATGGCGCCGGCGAAGGTCTTGCACGGCGCGGTACGGCTGCACGGATTGGCATCGTCGCCGACGCCCGAGACCCAGGTACGTGTCGCCTGCGCATTTGCGGGGGCCGCGAACAGCAAAGCGAACAACACTGCCGCCAGGACACCGGCATACCGATTGAGATGAGTCATGGACTTCTCCCTCCAATGACGCACGACTATCGCGCGCCAAGATCAGCCATCAATAGAAGCGGGGCATGCCAAGATTTCCCAAAGACCATCCCCAGATCATATGATGTATTCGTGTTTGATTATTGCTAGCACGCGCCCGTTTGCGGCGCCACCGAAAGCGGCACGAAGTTTTGACGACCGGATCGGCGGCGAAGACCGGCATGGTCGATTTGCGTAAAATTGTCCGGACCGAGGCGTCGCGGCGGACGCGGCGAAGCCGCATGGGGGAGCAGACGCGGGCGCGCCGCGCTGTTAGATCAACGCGATGTCCAAGCCCGACAAGCCACCGCCGCGAAACAACGATCTCGCCGGCAAGGCCTGGGCCGATGTTGCGGACCTGCTGGACCTTCAGCTGTCGCCATTGGGCCTGCGCGCGATCGCGGCGCTTTCGCCCCGGCCGGGCGACGCGGTTCTCGATGTCGGCTGCGGTGCCGGCCAATCGGTTCTGCAACTCGCGGATCGCGTGGGCCCTCAAGGGAGGGTCACGGGAGTCGATATCGCGCCGGCGCCGCTGGCGGTCGCACGCCGCCGGGCGAAGGGGCGCAGCCAAGTGGACTTCATCGAAGGCGATGCGCAGAAGCTCGCGCTTCGCGAGCGCAGCATCGATTGCGTCTTCTCGCGCTTCGGGGTGATGGCTTTGCCGGATCGCGTCGCCGCGTTCTCGAACTTCCGGCGAATGATGAAGCCCTCGGCTCGGCTGGCCTTCGTTTGCTGGCGGTCGCTCGACGAGAACGAATTGGATTTGCTCCCCCTCCGCGCGGCCGGACTTGAAGCACGGCTCGACCCGACGCCCTTCAGCTTCGCGGACCCCGCCGTCATCCGAACCACGCTTCGGTCGGCCGGTTTGCGGCAGATCACGATCCGGGCGCATGACGAAAGGGTCTCCAGCGGGAATTTGGAGGCCATGATGGCGGTGCTGCTGACCGTCGGACCGCTCGGCAAGATCCTTCGAGAAAATCCGGGTCTGCGGGCGGCGGCGGAACCTCCGGTCCGGGCAGCTCTCGCGCAGCGGCAGATCCAAGGCGCCGTCGCGCTGAACGCGGCGACATGGGTCGTCTGCGCCCGGCCATAGCCGGCCGGCGGCGCCCGCCAAGGGCGATCGCAAGGCAGGGCTTAGCATCGCGCCGGGGTTTCAGTAGTCTTCGCCGCGCTTTGCCGAGACGCTTGCCATGCGATCCGCCCCCTTCCTTCTCGCAATCCTGCTCATCGCCGCGCCGGCATGGGGACAGGAATCGCCCGCGCCGCCGGCGGCTGCGCCAGCCCCGTCCGGCCCGCGCGTCGTGATCGCCACCGCGATGGGCGACATCACCCTGGCGCTCGATCCGGCGCGCGCGCCGGCGACGGTGAAGAACTTCCTGCGCTATGCGAAGGAAGGCCACTATACCGGCACCGTGGTCTATCGCGTCGTACCGGGCTTTCTGATCCAGGCCGGCAGCTGGGATGCGCAGGGGCATGGCCGCCCGGGCCACAAGGGCATCGCGCTGGAAAGCGACAACGGCCTCGCCAACGTCCGCGGCGCCGTCGCGATGGCGCATGGCGACGATCCCTTGAGCACGATGGCGGAGTTCTTCATCGATCTCGCCGACAACCCGTCGCTGGACCGTCATCCGGGCGATCCGCCCAACAGCGGTTTCACCGTGTTCGGTCGGGTCGTCGCCGGCATGGACGTCGTCGATGCGATCGCCAAAGTGCCGCTCGGCGACAACGGCCCGATGAAGGGCCAGGCCCCGGTCGAGCCGATCGCGATCACCAAGGTCACGATCCTTCCGGCGCCGGCACCGTGACCGCGCAGGCATTGCCGGCCGGCTACAAGGCGGTCTCCAGGCTCTACAACGCGCTGATGACGGGCGTCGTCCTGACGCTGATCGGCCACCGCGATGGCGAGGCGGCGCGGCGCTTCGTCTTCGCCCATTTCCGCCGCCAGCATCTGGAGAAATTCCTGCCCGGCTTGAAGAAGCTGGGCCTCGATGCCCTGCCGCACGCCGTCGCCTGCGCGCAGTACCACTATTTCTCCAACGCGCTGGGCGGCGTGAAGACCGAGTTTATGCCCGAATCCGACACCAAGGCGTGGGTGCGCTATCCGCCGCCGCGCTGGATCTGGTCGGGCGCCTCGATCTGCGCGATCCCCGCCGCGGTGAACGAAGCCATGCTGCAGGGCTGGCACGGCCATAACGGCGTCAGCCTGGGCAATCCGCGCCTCGGCTTCGTCTGCACCGGCGAGACGGTGAACGGCGATCCGGGCCTCGAAGGCTATTATTGCGAATACGACCGCGAGCTGGCGCCGCAAGAGCGCGTGCGCTTCGCCTTCGACGAGGAAGCGCCGCCCTTCGATCCGGCGCGCGCGCCCAGGCTCGACAGCGCCGACTGGCCGTCCGAGCGTCTGGCCAAGGTCGAGCGCTCCTATGCGATGGAATATGTGCGCTCGCTGCTGCCGACCATGCTGGAATTGTTCGGCCCCGACGATGCCGTGGCGCTGGTCGGCCGCGCGGCGCGGCTGATCGGCCTGCAATATTACGACGAGGTCGCGCGGCTGCTGGACATCCGCGGCAAGGATGCGGGCGCGTTCGCTTCCCTTCTCGCCCAGCTCGCATCGGCCCAGGGCGAGACAGTCGAGGTGCTGGACAATGGCGGCTTCGCCGTCGTCGCGCAGTCGGCCTGGCGGCTGATGGACGGCATCGCCGGCGGCGGCGAAATGTTCGCGGCCTGGAATGGACTTTGGGAAGGCGCGCTGGCGGTGCATAATCGCCAGCTGAAGCTGGTGGCGGACCGGCGCGGCGATGCCATCCTGTGGCGCATCGCGCCGCGCGACTGACGCCCTGAAGGACAGACGATGAGCGAAGGCGAAGTGCGCCTGATCGCGCGCGGCGGCGCAAGGCTTGCAAGCGCGCGCTACCGCACCGATATCCGTGTCGGCCATCACGACGTCGTGGCCGACGAGCCGGCCTCGTCGGGCGGCGGCGACGCCGGGGCGCGGCCGTTCGAGCTGGTGCTGGCCGGGCTCGGCGCCTGCACCGCGATCACGCTGCGCATGTATGCCGAGCGCAAGAGCTGGCCGATGGAGGGACTGACGGTCGATCTGGAATATTACCGCGAGGGCGCCAGTTTCCGCATCGAGCGCGTGCTGCACGTTCAAGGCCCGCTCGACGACGCGCAGCGCGCCCGTCTCGCCGACATCGCCGAGCGCACCCCGGTCACGCTGGCGCTGAAGGCCGGCGCGGCGATCAACACCCGGGTCGGCTGATGGGCGAGCAGGGTTTCGCCGAGCCATACGCGACGCTGACGCTCAAGGACGGGCGCAAGCTCAGCTATCTCGATGTCGGCAAGGCCGGCGGGCCGGCGGTGTTCCATTTCCACGGCCACGGATCCTCGCGCCTCGAAGCCCTGATGATGGAGGAGGCCGCCAACCGGCTGGGCCTGCGCGTCATCGCGCTCGACCGGCCGGGCATCGGCTATTCCGATCCGAAGGCGGGCGACCGCCTGCTCGACTGGCCGAAGGATGTGGCGGAAGCGGCAGACCAGTTCGGGATCGGACGGTTCGCGGTGCAGGGCATGTCGGCCGGCGGACCCTATGCGCTGGCCTGCGCGCATCAGCTGGGCGAGCGCGTCACCGCCTGCTCGCTGGTGAGCGCCGTGCCGCCGCCGGAGGTCGCGCGCAAGACCGGCCCGCGCGTGCGCCGGCTGGCCTGGTGGGTGGCCTATCGCTTCCCCGGCTATCTGCGCCGCCGGCTGAAGCAGTTCCGCCCCGACGGCGTGCCGCAGGAAGAGATGGTCCAGACCCGCATGATGCGCGTGGCGCAATGGCTGGGCGGCGAGGATCTGCGGCTGATGGAGATCCCCAGCCTGCGCTCGGTCCTGGCGCGCACGATGATGGAGACCGCGCGGCAGAGCGGCGCCGGAAACCGCAGCGAGATCGAGCGGCTGGTGAAGCCCTGGGGCTTCGACATCCGCGCCCTGGCCGGGCCGCGCATCTTCGTGTGGCATGGCGACCAGGACCGCATCATGCCGGTCGGCCCGGCGCGGATGATGGCGCGGCGGCTGCGCAACTGCACGGCGACCTTCTATAGCGGCGAGGGCCATTTCTCGGTCCTGGTCAACCGCGCCCACGACCTGCTGGCCGTCTTGCGGCCGTGATTGATGCGCCGCGCCGCGGCATGGCAGTTTCGCAGCGGGATGCGCGGGCAGGGTGACGATGAAGACCGGCGCAAGATGCGTGGCCTCGCTTGCGGCATTGGCATTCGCGGCGCCCGCGCTGGCGGAGGCGCCGCCGGACTGGTCGCTCCACGGCCAGGCGACGGTGGTCTGGCTGTATCAGCCGGCGTTCCGTTCGCCTTACCAGGGCGCCAACAGCCTCGATCCGGTGGACGTCGGCAAGGAGACCTTCGATCTCACTTTGTTCGCCGGCGTGCGGCTGTGGGAGGGCGGCGAAGCCTATGCCGATCCGGAGATCGACCAGGGCTTCGGGCTTTCGAACACGCTGGGCGTCGCGGGCTATCCCAGCGGCGAGGCGTACAAGGTCGGCAAGGCGGCGCCCTATTTCCGGCTGCAGCGGCTGTTCTTCCGCCAGACCTTCGACCTTGGCGGCGACACCGTGGCGGTCGAGAGCGCCGCCAACCAGCTCGCCGGCGCGCGCACGGCCGACACTGTCGTGCTCACCGCGGGCAAGTTTTCCGTCACCGATATTTTCGACGCCAACGCGCTGGCGCACGACCCGAAGGCCGACTTCCTCAACTGGTCGCTGCTCGACACCGGCAGTTTCGACTATGCCGCCGATGCCTGGGGCTATGCCTATGGCGGCGCCGCCGAGTGGACGCAGGATTGGTGGACGCTGCGGGCGGGCCTGTTCGACCTGTCGCGGGTGCCCAATACGACCGAGCTGACACGCGGCTTCGGGCAGTACGAGATCGCGGCGGAAGGCGAGGCGCGCCACACGCTGTTCGGCCGGCCGGGCGTCGCGAAGCTTCTGGGCTTCTTCAACCGCGGGCGCATGGGATCCTATAACGATGCCGTCGCGCTGGGCGCGGCGAGCCATGCGACGCCGGACACCGCACTGGTACGCCGGCCTTCGGACCGGGCCGGCGTCTCGCTCAACCTGGAGCAGGACATCGCCGACGACTGGTCCGCCTTTTTGCGTGCGGGCTTCAATGACGGCAGCAAGGAAGCTTTCGAATTCACCGAGATCAACCGCACCGTCGCGCTCGGCATATCGGTGAAAGGCAGCGCTTGGGACCGGCCCGGCGACACCGTCGGCCTGGCCGTGGTGGACAACGCGATCTCGGGCGCCGCGCGCCGCTACTTCGCGGCCGGCGGGCTCGGCATCCTGATCGGCGACGGCGCGCTGCGGCACGCGGGCGACGAGACGATCCTGGAAACCTATTACAGCCTGGCGGCAGGCGAGCATTTCAGCATCGGCGCCGATTATCAGTGGATTCACGACCCGGCCTACGATGCCGACCGTGGACCGGTTTCGGTTTTCGGCCTGCGCCTGCATGCCGCCGGCTGACGCGAGCAGGCAGGCACGGCATAACAGGCCATGACTCAGCCGCACCTCGTCCGGGACGCGATCGGACCCGACCTTCCCCTGGACGAAGTCATGGCGGCGATCGCGCTCGGCGTCGTCTCGCTGCTGCTGGCGGGCGTCTTGCCGGCGATCCTGGGCGAACTGGCGGACGAGCATCGCCTGAGCGTCGCGGGCATCGGCCTGACCGCCACCTTCGAGGCGCTGGCGATGGGACTGGCCGCCGCCTGCGCCGGCATCGTGCTGCCCGCCCGACACCTCAAATGGATCGGCGCCGGCGCCTGCCTGCTGCTGGCCCTGGCCGATTTCGCGACCTTGGCGGCGCAGGACACGGGCGTGATGGCGATCCGCGCCGCCGCCGGCGTGCCGGAGGGCATCCTGCTATGGATCACGATCGGCATGATCGCGCGCACCGGGACGCCGGAACGCTGGGCCGGGGTGTTCTTCACCGCGCTGACCGCGGGCCAGCTCGTGATCGCCTTCCTGTTCGCGCAGTGGATCTTGCCGGCCTTCGGCGCCGATGGCGGCTTCGCGGCGCTCGCGATCGTCAGTCTCGCCGGCATCGCGGCCGCCATCTTCGTTCCGTCGCGCTACGCCCCGCTGGCACAGGAGCCGGGGGACAGCGGCGCGCCGCCCTTGCGCGGCTGGTTCGCGCTGTTCGCGACCCTCGTCTATATCGGCGCCACCGCGACCGTCGGCGTCTATCTGCAGCCCTTGGCCCACGAAGCCGGGTTGGGGGCGGACGTCGCATGGACCGCGGTGTGGGTGTCGCTGGCGGCGCAGATCGCCGGCGGCGCCACGGCCACGCTGATCGGCGGGCATGTGCGCTATTTCACGGTCTTTGTCATATCCACCGCGATCATGCTCGCGACCTGGATCGCCTTCCTGCTCCATCCGCCGGCCTGGGCCTTCATCGCCGCCAATGCGCTGGGCGGCTATGTGACGATCCTGGTGTCGGCCTTTCTGGTGCCGATGACCATCGAGGCCGACCCGTCGCGACGGACGGCCGTGCTGAGCGGCAGCACGCAGGTGCTGGCCAGCGCGCTCGGCCCCTTCGCCGCGTCCTTCGTCGTGGCTGACGACAATGTGCGGGGCGTGATCGGCCTGGGCGTGCTGCTGCTGTTTCTCGGCCTCGGTCTGATTGCCGCTCTTCACTTCACATCGGCGCGAAACAGTCACACTGTGTGATCCTTCACTCGATTCGCGTTCAGCAGAGAAGGAGCGAACATGGCTGCAAGGAAAAAGAAGAAGAAGGTCGTGAAAAAGGCCAAGGCGAAAAAAGCCAAAACCAAAAAGATCAAGACGAAGAAGGCGGCGAAAAAAGCCGTCAAGAAGGCCGCGCCCAAGGCCGCTTTGGCCAAGGCAAAGCCGCGCAAGAAGAAAAAGAAAGCGAAGAAGGCCAAAGTCGCCATCGCCGCCCTCGGCGAGATGACGGGGCTGGCGACGGACGGCGCGACGCCGCCCGCAGAGGATTGAAACGGCTTGGCGCTCGCCTTGGGGCGGGCGTCTTTGCCGCCGGCGGCGTTGAACGATCGCGCCGCTCGATCGTTGACCGCATGCCCATGGCATGTCCAAGGAGAGGGAAATGGCAGCGAAAAAGAAGAAGTCCGTCAAGGCGTCGCGCAAATCCAAGCCGGCGAAAGCCGCCCGCGGCAAGACCAAGGCGCGCAAGGCAGCCCCGAAACGGGCAGCGCCGCCCAAGGCCAAGCCACGCAAGGCCAAGCCTGCGCCGGCCAAGGCCGCGACGGTCAAGGCAAAGGCGAAAAAGGCAAAGGTGAAAAAGGCGGCGCGCAAGCCCGCGGCCGAATTCGGCGAGGGCAATTACAAGGCCTCGCGGCGCTTCCGGGCCAAGGAAGAGCGCTTCGTGAAGACCAACCGCGCCAAGATCCCGGCACTGGGCAAGGCCGCTGAAGCGGCGCTGGAAGGCCCCGAGGGCGACGCCCTGCGCGCGGCGGAAGCCGAGGCGGCGCATCACGCCCATGGCCAGGATAAGCAATAGCCGTCGCTGATCGTCGTGGCCGGGTTCGTCCCGGCCGCGGCTCAGCCGGTTTCGCTCGCGGCGAGCCACAGCCGGGTCAGCCCGTCGAGCCCGGCCGCATCCTGCGCATCGAAACGGCCGCGCAACGGGCTGTCGAGATCGAGCACGCCGAGCAGCCGGTCGCCCGCGATCAGCGGCAGCACGATCTCCGATCGCGAAGCGGCATCGCAGGCGATATGGCCGGGAAACGCTTCCACGTCCGGCACGACGACCGTCCGGCGCTCCGCCGCGGCCGTCCCGCACACCCCGCGGCCCAGTTCGATCCGCACGCAGGCCGGCTTGCCCTGGAAAGGCCCCAGCACCAGGCCGGGGCCTTTGTGGAAATAGAAGCCGGCCCAGTTCAGATCGGCGAGGCCCATCCACAGCAGGGCCGAGAGATTGGCCGCATTGGCGATCGCGTCGCGCTCGCCCGCAAACAGCCCCTTCGCCATCAGCGCGAGCTGGGCGTAGATCTCCGTCTTGCTGCCGGTCGGGCGCTCGGCTTCGAACATCAGGATTTGGGCTCGAATTTGAGCGCCGCGCCGTTCATGCAATAGCGCAGCCCCGTCGGCTCGGGCCCGTCGGGAAAGACATGGCCGAGATGGCCGCCGCAACCGGCACAGACCGCTTCCTCGCGCACCATGCCGTGGCTGGCATCGGTCCGGATCGCGACCGCGCCGTCCTTGGCCTTGTAGAAGCTCGGCCAGCCGGAGCCGCTCTCATATTTGGCCGTCGAGTCGTAGAGCGTGGCGCCGCAGCCGGCGCAGAGGAATTCACCGGCCCGCTTCTCGTGGTTGAGGGGGCTGGAGCCGGGCGGCTCGGTGCCGGCCTGGCGCAGCACGCGGTATTGGGCCGGCGTCAGCGCGGCCTGCCAATCGCGGTCGGTTTTCTTGTCGGTCATGGGTTCTCCTTCTTCAGCCCCTTATTCGCGCCGGACGGCCAAGAGTTACGGAAACCGGATCGCCTGGACGAGGGTCCCGCTCAGAGTCCCCTTATTGCCGAAATCCCAGCTCGCGCCATAGCCGATGTCGTCGATCTTCCAGCCCTGCGGCGTGTGCACCAGATAGACCGTATCGGCCCAGGCCGTCGGCTGGGCGCCCGGATCGTCGTGGCGCAGATCGACGGCGCATTGGCCCTTGGCGCCGTCGCCGCGGCAGGCGCCCACCGTCGTCGCGGTCGCGCCTTCGAACAGCGAGGTGAAGAGATCGCCTTCGATCAGGGGCGGCGCGCCCTTGTTGGCGGCGGCGAAACGCGCCTGCGCCGCGGCGGCCTGCGCCAGCAGGCTTTCCAGCGCCGGCGACAGGAAGGGGCGATACCTGGCGCGGTCGGCGTCGCCGGGAATCCCGTCCGAGGGATGAAACGTGCCATAGACGCCATAGAAGCCCTGCGCCGCGCCGCGCATGTCGGCGGCGTCGTCCGCCCAGGCCGGCACGCCGGCGGCAGCGAGACCGGCCAGGCAGACCGCGACGATCCTCATCGCGGAGCGGCCTTCAGCGAATCGCGGATTTCGCGCAGCAGCCTGATGTCCTCGGGATCCTGGGCCGGCGGCGCGCCCGGCGCCGGCTCCTTCAGCTTGTTGATCTGGCGCAGCAGCAGGAACAGCACGAAGGCGACGATCAGGAAGTTCATGATCGTGTTGATGAACAGGCCGTAATTGAGCGTCACGGCGCCGGCATCGGTCGCGGCCTTCAGCGACGATGTCGCGTGGCTGCCTTTGAGCACGATGAAGAAATTCGACAGGTCGATGCCGCCCAGGATGAGGCCCAGAGGCGGGGTCAGGACGTCCTTCACCAGGGAATTGACGATGGCGGTGAAGGCAGCGCCGATCACCACGCCGACCGCGAGATCGACGACGTTGCCGCGCATGACGAAGGTTCGGAATTCCTTGAACATTTCACACCTCAGGCGAGGGTCGCGGCGCGATTCTAGCGGTTGCGGCGCCCGCTCGCATCAATTGCCTCGGAATTCCCCGTCCAGCACTCGGCGCGCCTTCAGCAGCGCAATCCCGGCCCAGCCGAGGCCGAGACCCGCGGCAACGCCCAGGGAATTGGCGAGCTCGTCGAAGATATCGGCATCGCGGCCGGTCGAACCCTGGACGATCTCCAGAGCGCCTCCAAGGACGACCAGGCCCAGCGCCCACCACAGGGCCCGCCGTTCGGCGCGCACCGCGATGGTCGTCATCAGCGCGAGGCCGAAATAGGCGGTGAAGTGCAGCGCCTTGTCCCAGACGTCGATTTCCAATTTCTGCGCCAAGGGAATGTGCGTCAGCTCGCCGAACACCACGACGATGATCGCAGGGGCGACCAGCCAGGCGTCGAGCCGGCGGAAAAGATGGAGGAGTTTGCGAACGGACATCGGTGGCCGCAGGACATGGCCGATGATTTGGTCGAATTTTTGGCGCCACGCGTCAACGCGCCGCGACTACGATCAGTTGGATGCTCGCCGGCAGGGCGATGAGAAAGGTAAGGCCCAACGGATCGGATTCGATGCGCAGATCCGCCCGCAATGTCTTGGCCAGGGAGCGGATCAAGCGGAATCCGACGCCGCCCTGCGTCGCCGCATTGCTGTCTTCGGGAAGTCCGACACCGTCATCGCCGATTTCCACCGTCATGCGCCCGTCGGCGCCGCGCCGGCACACCAGGCTGATCTGGACCGGGATCCCGGTCGGATGCGCATGCTTCACCGAATTCATGACGATCTCGCTGACCATCAAGCCGATCTGCTGTGCCTGTTCGGGCTGCACGTGACAGTTGGCGTTCAGCCGCTGGACCAGACTGACGCGCTGGAAAAGCGACAAGGACGACACCAGCGTCGCGCAGACCTCGAGCAGGTAGTCGCAAAGATTGACGGTGCCGCGCTCCGGCTGCTGCGTCAGATGCCGATGAAGATGGCCGACGCTGACGACCTTGCTGGCCGCTTCCCGCAGCAAGGCCCGAACCGCCTCGCGCTGCAGGCTTGCCGGTCCGCGTTCGACGGCGACGGCCTGGGTCTGGATCATGCCGGCCAGCAAGGCCAGATGGTTCGAAATGCGGTGATTGGCCTCGCGGAGACGATCGGTCTCCGAAGGCGCGGTTTTCGTCACAACCCGTAAATCCATAACCGACATGACCGGCCTTTCTCCCCCGGGTCTCAGGCTGCGCCCCTCGTGGTGACGATGCAAGAAAAATAACTTAACAAAATCATATATTTAATAGCTAATTGCGCACAAAATGAGGGTCTGCGGCACAAAGCGCAGGGAACCGTTTTGCTCCGTAATGCGCTTTCGCTGCATTACATGGCTTATTAGCCGAATGAGTAAGCGATGTCTGCCATTTCGAAGCGGGAGCGGACCATGGGAACGGACCTGACGCGTGGTGAGCGTTTGCAGATTATGTTGACGAAAGAGGAGGTTGAGGCCCTCGACACCTGGCGCTTCTCGCGCCGGATGCCAAGCCGTGCCGCCGCGGTCCGCGAGCTCCTGAAGCGCGGCCTTGCGGCCGAGGGTTTCGTCCAGGCTGATGGCGGCCTTCAATCGCGCGATTTCGGCGTCACCGATTCCGCGGCGGCGGCGTCGGACGGAGCGGGCGGCTAGCGCCGTCGCGGCTTGCAAACCGCTTCGTCTTGCGTATAACGCGCGCTCTTCGTGAGCCGCCGGGCAGGGCATGCCTGGGCGGCTCGTAAAGCGAACCGGCCGCATGGCCCCAAGGAGACCCGCGAAATGCCCAAGATGAAGACCAAATCGGGCGCCAAAAAGCGCTTCAAATTCACCGCCACCGGCAAGATCAAGACCCATCAGGTCGGCAAGCGCCACCGCCTGATCAACAACTCGCCCGCGCGCACCCGCAACCTGCGCGGCACCGCGCTGCTGTCGGAATCCGAGACCAGGCGCGTCAAGCGCTGGATGCCGTATGGCGGGGGGATCTAACCATGTCGCGCGCCCCCCGTTCCGTCGCCAGCCACGCCCGCCGCAAGAAGGTCTTCAAGGCCGCCAAGGGCTTTTATGGCCGCCGCAAGAACACCATCACCTCGGCCAATGCCGCGGTCGATCGCTCGCTGCAGCACAATTACATCGGCCGCAAGGAGAAGAAGCGCAATTTCCGCGCGCTCTGGATCCAGCGCATCAATGCCGGCTGCCGCGAGCACGGCATCACCTATAGCCGATTTATCAGCGGGCTCGCCAAGGCAGGCATCGAGATCGACCGCAAGGTCCTCTCCGATCTCGCCACGCACGAGCCCGGCGCCTTCAAGGCCCTGGTGGATCAGGCTGCGGCGAACGCCCCCTCGCTCGGTTAAGTCGTCCCGCCTTCCACCTTCTGCAACAATCGTCATCGCCGGGCTTGTCCCGGCGACCCGCGAACACCCATCGTGCCGATGTGTTTGTGGATGGCCGCCACGAGGGCGGCCATGACGGATGAGAGAAAAGTGGAACCGACCATGGACGATATCAGCGCTCTCGAACGCGATGTTCTCGGCGCCATCGCCGCGGCGGCCGATGAGGCCGCGCTGGAGCGGATTCGCGTCGCCGTGCTGGGCAAGAAAGGCTCGGTCAGCGAGCTGCTGAAAACCCTGGGCGCGATGACCGCCGAGGCGCGCAAGGTCAGCGGCCCGCTGTTCAACGGCTTGCGCGACACGGTCGCGAACGCGATCGGCGCCCGCAAGGCCGAACTCGGCGACGCGGCGCTGAACGCGCGCCTGGCCGGCGAGACCATCGACGTCACCTTGCCGCCGCGCCCGGAAAGCGCCGGCACGATCCATCCCGTTTCCCAGGTGCTCGACGAGATCACCACCATCTTCGCCGACCTTGGCTTCGCCATCGCCGAAGGCCCCGATGTCGAATATGACGACTACAATTTCACCAGGCTGAACATCCCGCCCGATCATCCGGCGCGGCAGATGCAGGACACCTTCTATCTGTCGGAACAGGCCAACGGCAGCCGCCATATCCTGCGCACCCACACCTCGCCGGTGCAGGTGCGCACCATGCTGAAGCAGACGCCGCCGATCCGGGTGGTGGCGCCGGGGCGCACCTATCGCGTCGATAGCGACGCGACGCATTCGCCGATGTTCCACCAGTTCGAGCTTCTGGTGATCGACAAGGACATCCATCTGGGCCATCTCAAATGGACCATCGAGGAATTCTGCAAGGCGTTCTTCGAGATCGAAAACGTCGAGCTGCGGGCGCGGCCGAGCTATTTCCCCTTCACCGAGCCGTCGGTCGAATGGGATCTGCGCTGCGACCGCTCGGTGCCGGGGCGGATCATCTTCGGGCAGGGCAAGGATTGGCTGGAGCTGGGCGGCTCCGGCATGGTCAACCCGCGCGTGCTCAGGATGTGCGGCATCGACCCGGACGTCTATCAGGGCTTCGCCTTCGGCGGCGGCATCGACCGTCTCGCCATGCTGAAATACGGCATTGCGGATATCCGCTCGTTCTTCGAGTCCGATCTGCGCTGGCTGCGCCATTACGGCTTCGCCGCGCTGGACATGCCCTCGCTGGACGGAGGGCTGAGCCGATGAAATTCACCCTCTCCTGGCTCAAGGCGCATCTCGACACCGGCGCGGATGTCGCGACCATCGCCGACAAGCTCACATCGATCGGCCTCGAAGTGGAAAGCATCGAGGATGCGGGCGCGCGGCTGAAGGATTTCGTCGTCGCGCAGGTGGTCTCGGCCGAGAAGCATCCCAATGCCGACAAGCTGAAGCTGTGCATGGTCGATGACGGTTCGGGCGCGCCCGTCCAGGTCGTGTGCGGCGCGCCCAACGCGCATGCCGGCATGAAGGCGGTGTTCGCGCGGCCGGGCACCGTCATTCCGGTCAGCGGCGAAGCGCTCAAGGTAGGCACCATCCGCGGCGTCGAATCGCGCGGCATGCTGTGTTCGGCCCGCGAGCTTCTGCTGGGCGAGGATCATGACGGCATCATCGAGCTGGCGGCCGACGCGACGATCGGCGACAATGCGGCGCGCGCGCTGGGCCTCAACGATCCGGTGATCGAGATCAACCTGACGCCCAACCGCGGCGACTGCGCCGCCGTCCATGGCGTGGCGCGCGATCTGGCCGCCGCCGGCATCGGCCGATTGCGCGAGGGCGATCCGGCGCCGGTGCCGGGCATGTTCGCCTCGCCGATCCAAACGCATGTGGAGACGGCCGACGCGCCGATGTTCGCCGGCCGGCTGATCCGCGGCGTCAGGAACGGCCCGTCGCCCAAATGGCTGCAGGATTGGCTCAAAGCCGTCGGGCAGACGCCGCGGTCGGCCCTGGTGGACGTGACCAACTTCCTGTCGCTGGATCGCGGCCGGCCGCTGCATGTCTTCGACGCGGCCAAGATCAAAGGCGATCTGCGCGCCCGCCTCGCGATACAGGGCGAGCAATTGCTCGCCCTCGACCACAAGACCTACACGCTCGACCCGCAGATGGTCGTGATCGCCGACGATGAAGGCGCGCAGGGCATCGGCGGCATCATGGGCGGCGAGGCTTCGTCCTGCACCGACGCCACCACCGACGTCTTCGTCGAGAGCGCGCTGTTCGATCCGATCGCCATCGCGCGGACCGGCCGCAGGCTCGGCATCACATCCGACGCGCGCTATCGCTTCGAGCGCGGCGTCGATCCGCAATTCGTCGTGCCCGGCCTGGAACTGGCGACGAAGCTGATCCTGGAATTCTGCGGCGGCGAGCCGTCGCAGATCGTGGTCGCCGGCGCGGCGCCGCAATGGCGGCGCTGGATCGAATTCGATCCCGACTATGTCGCGCGCCTGGGCGGGCTCCACGTGGCCAAGAGCGAGAGCGTGGCGATCCTGCGCCGGCTCGGCTTTCAGATCGAGGATGGCGACGTCCTGAAAGTGCAGCCGCCGTCCTGGCGGCCCGACATCGACGGCAAGGCCGACCTGGTCGAAGAGGTGGTGCGCCTGCACGGCCTGAACGAAGTGCCGTCGGCGCCCTTGTCGCGCGGCAGCGCGGTCGCCAAGCCGACCCTGACGCCCAGCCAGCGCCGCACCCGCGGCGTGCGCCGCGCGCTCGCCGCCCGCGGCTTCAGCGAGACCGTGAGCTTCTCCTTCCTTGCCCGCGCCCAGGCCGCGCTGTTCGGCGGCGGCGACAGGGCGCGCCAGCTGGAAAATCCGATCGCCGCCGACCTCGATACCTTGCGGCCGAGCCTGCTGCCGTCGCTGCTGGGGGCAGCGCAGCGCAACGCGGCGCGCGGCTTCCACGACCTGATGCTGTTCGAGATCGGGGCGCAGTTCCAAAGCGGCATGCCGCAGGCGCAGGCGAGCGTCGCGGCGGGCATCCGCGTGGGTGCCGGCATGCGCAGCTGGACCGGATCCGCCCATCCGGCCGACGCCTTCGACGTGAAGGCGGACATGCTCGCGGCGCTCGAAGCGGCGATGGGCGCCGCGATGACCGCGCCGGTGAAGCCGGGCGCGCCCGGCTGGTACCATCCGGGCCGATCCGGCACGCTGGCGCTCGGCCCCAAGATCCTGGCCACGTTCGGCGAGCTGCATCCCAAAGTGCTGGCGGCGTTCGACCTGAAAGGCCCCGTGGCGGCGTTCGAGGTCAATCTCGACGCCATTCCGGACTCCAAGGCAAAGGGCAAGGCGCGGCCGGTCTTCCTGCCCTCGCCCTATCAGGCGATCGAGCGCGATTTCGCGTTCCTGGTGGACGCCAAGGTCGCCGCCGACGAGGTGCTGCGCGCCGCCAGGGGCGCCGAGCGCAATCTGATCGAGGCCGCCACCATCTTCGATCTCTATGAAGGCAAGGGCGTGCCCGAGGGCCGGAAATCGCTCGCGATCAGCGTGCGCATCCAGCCCAAGGACCGCACCTTGACCGAGCCGGAGATCGAGGCGCTGGCGGACAAAATCGTCGCCGCCGTCGCGAAGGCGACGGGCGCGACGCTTCGCGCCTGAGCTTCGCCGGGATAGGCTGGCGCATTCGGGAGGGGCACATGATCGGTAAAATCGCGGCCGCACTCTTTCTGTCGGCGACGCCGGCTTTGGCGCAGCAGGCGACGCTTCACGATGCCCTTCTCGATCATCTTGCCGGAAAATGGGTGCTGACGGGCGAGATCGCGAACCGGCAGACCACGCATGACGTTTCGGCGGCGTGGGTTCTTGCCCATCAATATCTGGAATTGCGCGAAACCGCGCGCGAGAAGAACGCGGACGGATCGCCGGCCTACGACGCCACCGTCTATATCGGCTGGGACGAGTCCACGAAGCATTATGTGTGCGTCTGGCTCGACGATTACGGCAGCATTTCCACGCAATCGCTGGGCTATGCGGTGCGCGCGGGCGACCGCATCGCCTTCGTGTTCCAGGACCGCGACGACGACGCCAAATTCCACACGACCTTCGCCTATGACGCGGCCGCAAACCGCTGGAGCATGGATATGGACCAGGGGCCGGACGGCAAGCTCACCCCCTTCGCGCGCACCACGCTGACGCCGGCGCGGTAAGGACAGCCATATTCCCGCCATCGCGGTTCGCGATGCTTCCCGCTTCGCGAACGGGCTGCCATGGTCCAGCGTTACGATCTCGTCGTCGTGGGCGGCAGCTTCGCGGGCCTCGCCTGCGCGCGCACCGCCGCGCTCAAGGGCCTGAAAGTCGCCGTCCTCGATTCCAAGCCGGAACCCGGCGCGCGCATCCGCACCACCGGCATCGTGGTCAAGGAGGCGAGCGACGACTTCGACCTGCCGGCGCGGCTGATGCGCAAGGTGCGGGGCGTGCGCCTCTACGCGCCCAATGACCGCTCGGTCGATCTGTCCGCGCCCGGCTATTTCTTCCAGGCGACCGACACCGCCGGCGTGCTGCGCTGGATGGCCGGCGAGGCGGAGCGGTCCGGCGCCACCCTGCTCTATGGCCGCAAATTCGAGACCGCGGTCGAGCACGCGCGCGGCGTGGCGCTGCCGTCGCTCGGCCTGCATGCGCGCTTCCTCGTCGGCGCCGACGGCGCACGCTCCAGGGTCGCCGAGACGTTTGGCCTGAGCCGCAACGTCCATTTCCTTGCCGGCCTGGAGATCGAGTGCGATCCGCTGCCCGATCTGGATCCGCGCTTTTTGCACTGCTTCGCCGACAGCCGGATCGCGCCCGGCTATATCGCCTGGGCGGTGCCGGGCGTCGGTACGACCCAGATCGGCGTGGCGGCACGACGGCCGGCGCGGCCGGACCTCGGCGCCCTGCTGCGGCGCCTGAAATCGGTGTGCGACATCAAGGCGATCCATGTGCGCCAGCGCCGCAGCGGCCTGATCCCCAGCGGCGGCACGCTGCGCCATATCGGCACCCGCCGCGTGCTGCTGGTGGGCGACGCCGCCGGCATGGTTTCGCCGGTCACCGGCGGCGGCATCCACACCGCACTCCATTTCGGGCGCCGGTCGGCGCAACTGGTCTGCGACTATCTGAACGATCGCGGCCCACACCCCGTGGCGCGGCTCGCCCGCGAGGCGCCGCGGTTCCGCGCGAAGCTGTGGCTGCGCCGGCTGCTCGACACCGCGCCGTCCAATGGGCTGATCAATGCCGTCCTGACGACGCCGCCGGCCAGGGCGATGGCGCAGCGCCTTTATTTCCATAGCCGCGGCGTGGGCGCCGAATCCTTCGACCAATGGGCGGCGGAGTCCGAGCGCGGGGAATTCTCCACCGCGCGACCGGAGCTGCCCGGACCCCAGCTGCGCTTGATCTGACGGCGGCCGTTTGGGCATGGTCGGGCGATGGACAAGTTCGACAATCGCAGCGCGCTCGCCTTCATCATCGCTTTCGGCATCGTCAGCCTGTTCGCGGACATGGCCTATGAGGGCATGCGGGGCCTCAACGGCGAATATCTGGCGGCGCTCGGCGCCAGCGGCGCGGCGGTGGGGATCATCGCCGGCGGAGGCGAGTTGGCCGGCTACGGCATCCGCCTGCTGTCCGGCCGCGTCGCGCAGGCTTCCGGTGCCTATTGGCCGCTCGCCATCGGCGGCTACGGGCTGACCATGATCGCGGTTCCCGCCATGGCCTTCGCCTTCAGCTGGCAGGTCGCTGCCGTCTTCGTCGTGCTCGAACGCACCGGCAAGGCGATCCGCAGCCCCGCCACCAACACGATGCAGGCCAAGGCCGGCGATCATATCGGCCAGGGCTGGGCCTTCGGCCTGCAGGAGGCGCTCGACCAGAGCGGCGCCATCGCCGGCCCGCTGATCACCGCCTTTGTGCTGGCGCATCACGGCAGCTATCGCGCCGCCTATGCCTGGCTGGCGGTGCCCGCCGTGCTGACGATGATCTCGGTCGGCTATCTGGCGGTGCGCTATCGCTTTGCCGGACGCATCGCGCCGGCCGACAGGGCGGCCGGCGCGCCGGCCCTGGCGCGCGGCTTCTGGCTTTATGTGGCGAGCGCCTCGCTGCTCGGTTTCGGCTTTGCCGATTTCTCGCTGATGGCGTTCCATTTCGGCCGCACCGGCCTTGTTTCTCCGGCGCTCGTGCCGGTGCTTTACGCCGTCGCGATGGGGACGGCGGCGGCAAGCGCGCTGCTGTTCGGCATCCTGTTCGATCGCCGCGGCCTGATCGTGCTGGTGCCGGCGATCCTGGCCGGGGCCTGCACCACGCCGCTCGTGTTCCTCGGCGGGCTGCCCGCCGCGCTGGCCGGCGTGGTCCTCTGGGGCGTGGCGACCGGCACGCTGAACGCGCTGATGTCGGCCTCGGTCGCCAAGCTGGTGCCCGAATCCATGCGCGCCCGCGCCTTCGGCACCTTCTCCGCGATCTACGGGACGGCGTGGTTCGCGGGCAGCGCACTGCTCGGCGAATTGTACGACGTATCGCTCACCGCGCTGGTCGCCGTCGCCGTCGCGGCACAGCTGATCGCGCTGGTGCCGCTGGCGCTGACGATCCGCGCGTTCAATCGGCGAATCTGAGCAGGGCCGGCGCCGCGCCGAACTGGCTTGCGAGCCGTTCGTATTCGCCACGCGCCTGGGGATTGGAACGCTGGACGCGCTCGGCGAAGATGAACTCGTTCTTGAGCGTGTGTTCCAGACCGACGAACTCCGTCACCCGCACCTTGTAGCCTTGGGCCTCGAGATACAGCCCGCGCAGCACATTGGTCAGATGCGCGCCGAATTCGCGGCGCTGGATCGGATGGCGCCAGAGCTGGCGCTCCGGCTTCCTGGAGCTTTCAAGCGCCGCCGCGACTTCGGCCTGGCAGCATGGGACCAGGGCGATGAATTTCGCCTCGTGGCGCAGGGCGAACAGGATCGCCTCGTCGGTCGCCGTATCGCAGGCATGCAGGGCCGTCACCACATCGGCGCCGCCCGAGACATCCGCGTCGGCAATGGCGCGCTCGACGAAGTTCATGCGGGCGAAGCCGCTGTCGGAGGCGATGCGCTTCGAGGTTTCGATCAGGTCGTGCCGCGCTTCGATCGCGACGACCTTGCCGCGCCCCTGTTTGACGAAGAACAGGTCGTACAACACGAAACCGAGATAGGATTTTCCGGCGCCGAGATCCGCCAGCACGGGCTCGCTCTTCGCCGCGAAGGCCCAGTCGAGCGCCGGCTTGACGAGCTGCGCCAGGTGCAGGACCTGTTTCAGCTTGCGCCGCGAATCCGCGTTCAGCGCGCCATCGCGCGTCAGAATGTGGAGCGCCTTGAGCAGTGCCACCGACTGCCCCGGCCACAGCGCGGCCACCGGATCGGATCGTGTTTCCTCGCGCCCCTGTTTCGCCATGGCGGCACTCTATGGCGCGGCGCTATTGCGAAAGCCAGTATTGCAACGCCGTCGTCACCGGACCGGCGAAGCACTGGCGGTTGAGCTTGTAGGTCCGGATGACCGACACCGCATGCTCCGCCGCCGTCTTGTCGTCGCCGAAATCGAGCAGGATGGCGAACCCGGCCACCACGCTCCATTCGCCGTCGCGTATTTCGGCTTTGACCGCCGCCGGGTCGATCGGGATGCAGGCCTCGCCCGGCCGTCCCTCTTTCGGGATCAGGCCGGCGCGTTTCCAATAGAGCATGGCCGGGGTTTCGCGGGTGACGAAGCATTCCTCGTCGAAATGGTAGTATCCGATCAGCGCCATGGCACGCAGCGCGTTCTCGCGATCCGCCTGGAAATTGGCGAGATGGTGGGCGAAATCGCCCAGGCGCCAAGTGCCGTCGGTGTTGGCGACGCGGGTCTGTTCCGGGTTGAAGGGGGTGCAATCCTCGCCTGCCGCCGGGGCGTAGCCGCGCGGTTTGGTCGGTCCCAGGCCGAGGAAGCTGCTGCCGCCGA